>NZ_JAPWBR010000004.1:0-103351 GCF_041433555.1 Granulicatella sp. 20925_1_45
TCAAATATGATAATTGCGGTTAAATAAAAAGCACCCCGTCTAAGGCGAACCTTAAACGGGGCACTAAATTCAATATTAGTCTAAGTTTTTCATCGTTGGGAATAATAGGACGTTACGGATTGATTGGCTGTTTGTTAGTAACATAACTAAACGGTCAATTCCGATACCTACCCCACCTGTTGGAGATAAACCATATTCCAACGCTTGGATGAAGTCTTCATCATGCGGATGCGCTTCGTCGTTCCCAGCAGATTTTTCTTCTACTTGTTTCATGAAACGTTCACGTTGATCGATTGGGTCAGTCAACTCAGTGAAGCCATTTCCGTATTCTTTTGTACAGATGAAGCATTCGAAACGATCTGTGAAACGTGGGTCTTCATCGTTTTTACGGGCTAATGGAGATACTTCCACTGGATGTCCGTAGATGAATGTTGGTTGGATTAATGTTTCTTCAACGAAAGTTTCGAAGAATTCGTTCACGACATGTCCGAATGTCATTGAATCTTCGACTTTCACGCCTTTTTCTTTCGCAATTGCGCGTGCTTCTTCGTCTGTCATATGTGGCCAGAAGTCAACGCCTGTTACTTCTTTAATCGCATCTACCATATGAATTCTCTTCCATGGAGCTTTTAATTCCACTTCATGTTCGCCGTAAGGAACTAATGTTGTTCCTAATACTCTCTTGGCAACGTCTGAGATGATTCCTTCTGTTAAATCCATGACATCTTTGTAGTCTGTGTAAGCTGTATAGATTTCGATTGAAGTAAATTCAGGGTTGTGAGTTGTATCAATACCTTCGTTACGGAACACACGTCCGATTTCGTATACGCGTTCCATCCCACCTACTACTAAACGTTTTAAATGTAATTCAGTAGCGATACGCATGTATAATTCCATGTCTAACGCATTGTGGTGTGTGATAAATGGACGAGCATTTGCCCCACCCGCTAATGTGTGTAGTACTGGAGTTTCAACTTCTAAGTAATCACGTTCGTCTAAGTAACGACGGATTTCACGGATGATTTTACTACGTGTAACGAAACGGTCAAAGCTTTCGCGGTTACTGATTAAGTCTAAGTAACGTTGACGGTATTGTTGTTCTACGTTTGTTAATCCGTGATATTTATCAGGAAGTGGACGAAGCGCTTTTGTTAAATGAACGAATTGTTCTGCTTTAACAGATAACTCACCAGTGTTTGTGACCATGACAGTCCCAACAACACCAACGATATCCCCTAAGTCTGCTTTAGTGAATACTTCGTACGCATCATCTCCAACAGCATCTTTACGTACGTAAATTTGGATTTGGCCTTTGCCGTCTTGAATGTGGGCAAAACCAGCTTTCCCTTTTCCACGTTTTGTCATCATACGTCCAGCAATTTGAACTGTTACAGGCTCCTGTTCAGCAAGAGATTCCTTTGTAGCTCCTTCAAATTGTTTGTGGATTTCTTCAGTTGTATTTTTTTGTTTGAATCCAGTACCGAAAGGATCGATTCCTTTTTCGCGTAATTGACTCATTTTTTCACGACGAACTTGTAATTGGTCATTTAATGTTTCTTGTGTTTCTACTTCGAAAGACACGTTTGTTCCTCCTTTGAACGCTGCTTGTTCTTCATAACTCTCCTTATTGTACCAAAAGAAGAGGGCTTATTGAAAGTATTTCAAGACTTTTTGCTTAAATTTCTGCCAAGCGTTGTTTTTGACGTTCTTCACGTTCTAAATGTTCTACCACGAATTGGTCTAATAACGCTTCTACGGTTTGTAAATTCTCAGCTTCGTTAATGGCTACTTTTGTTTTAGAAGCACGTGGTACTCCTTTTAAATAATAGCCTGCCAGTTTACGGAATTCTTTCGTTGCGACTGCTTCACCTTTAAGGTTGGCAAGTCGTTGTAAGTGTAATTTTGCAATTTCAATTTTCTCTGGAACGGTATTTTCAGGAAGCAATTCTCCTGTTTCTAAATAATGAACCGTTTGACGAATCATCCATGGGTTCGCTAAGGCCGCTCGTCCAATCATAACGCCATCCACGCCTGCAATATCAATCATACGTTTGGCATTTTCTGGAGAGCGAACGTCCCCATTCCCGATTAAAGGAATACGCGTTAAGTTCTTCTTCACTTCACCAAGGATTTCCCAGTCGGCTTTTCCATCATACATTTGAACACGAGTACGACCATGCATCGCAACAGCGCTCGCTCCGGCACGTTCTGCAGCAAGGGCATTTTCAACCGCATATAAATGCTCGTGGTCCCATCCTGTACGCATCTTCACTGTTACAGGTTTATCCACTGCGTCAACTACTGCCGCAACCATTTCGTATACTTTATTTGGGTCGAGTAACCATTTCGCTCCGGCTTCTGCCTTAATCACTTTGTTTACAGGGCATCCCATGTTGATATCGATAATGGCAGCCTCTGTGTTTTCAGCCACGTATTTGGCCGCTTCGACTAAAGTATCTTTATTTCCGCCCATGATTTGAACGCTTAGTGGATACTCGTTTGGCTCGATATGAAGCATACTTAATGTTTTCTCATTACGAAATTGAATCCCTTTGTCGCTGATCATTTCGCAAACGACTAAACCGGCACCGAATTCTTTTACAGTGACACGGAAAGCAGAGTTTGAAATCCCAGCCATTGGGGCCACAACTACGCTATTATCAATTTGAATATCTCCAATTTTGAAACTCATCTTAATCTCCTTTTTCAATCTTTGAATCGTCTATCAAGTGAACGGCTTTCTCTCAATCAATCGAAAAGCACGAGCTGCATCACCAATAGTGAGTGCGACTCGTGCGCTAAGTTCACTTATTTCTTGCCGGATTATTGTACCATAACCCGCGCCTTCTTGCATTTGATTCCCCTTAATAAAAGAGTCTCATTGAAAGCAACCAGAACATAATGAGGAATCCACCTGTTAAGAACAACTGCCATCCCGTGTCTTTCACTGTTTTTAGTTGAAATGAAATCCAACTAAACAATGAGAAACTGAGAAGGAACCCCACTGCCGCCACTGCTATAATAGACAGCATCACAAGGAGTAGTTGTTCCCCTACTAAGAAATAGTTACCCGCTCCTAACATCGCCACAAAGAAAAGAGCCCACGAAATCCACATCAAGACCGTAGCGACTTTATGCATTTTTACTAACCCTGGTTGTTTTTCAAAACGTCGTGTTTCCATTAACATCATCGTCCTAAACCTTTTTTATCAATATCTAATGACTCCAGTGAAGAGCAATAACAAAAAGATGAGCCAAGCACCTGTAAGAAGTAGCTGCCACCAAGTATCTTTAACCGATTTTTCTTCGAGTGCAATGAAAACATACATCATGAAACTCACAAACGTCATAATCATGAGAATCGGCATGATGAAGATGGCAATCAACAGTCCTCCTGGGACGCCACGACTGGTCATGAAAATCCATTGTGGCACTAATCCAAGCCACATCAAGACTTCTGCGATACTTTTTGCTTTATCTAGTTTCATGAAAGACCTCCAACAATTATCGAATATTTTGTTTCTGAATTTGTTTGGCAAGCGATCTTGGCGCAAGCGATAATAAGCAAATGCAAATTCCAAATAGGAACACCACCAAACCAATCACTTCAATAATACTATTGAACTGCGAAAACACTCCAATCATGAGCGCCAATATGATGGCAGAAAAGCCAACCTTGCGAACAGCCTTTGCGGTTGCTTGGTAATAGTCTTCAATCGTTTCAGGAGTGGCCGATGTATGTTGCAACTTCACAAGTTCCTGATGCGTTTTTCTCCAATAATTCATCCCCATCCAGAAGATTCCGCCGATGGTCATCGCTGAAAATAGCAATAAAATAGCTCCACCGATTTCGTCCATATTTTCAATAGAATGTACAGATGAATCCATCTCTTCAAACGTCACGAGTGTAATCGCCCCACAAATAAATGAGATAAGAGTAAACCACCCTGCTTTATTTGACACTTTTTGTTCCATACGAACCTCCTATGTTAGATTCAGTATAAACAAAAATGAGCCAAGGCAATAGCCTCGGCTCATTTATTTTAACAATTCTTTATTAATCTAAAATAGTAAATTTCTCGATAAACAACGGACTCACTGAACGGTTTTCGTGAATACGACGAATCGCTTCAGCCATTAATTGGTCAACGCTGATTTGAACAATCTTGCCACCTGTTTTTTCTTCAGGAACTTCGATTGAGTCTGTTACAACTACTTCTTTAATCACTGAGTCGTTAATACGGTCTAATGCTGGACCAGATAATACAGCGTGCGTACAGCAAGCGTATACTTCTAGCGCACCTGCATCTTTAATCGCTTGTGCAGCAAGAGTGATTGTTCCAGCTGTATCAATCATGTCATCGATTAATACGGCAACTTTTCCTTTTACTTCACCGATGATATTCATGACTTCTGCCACGTTCGCTTTTGGACGACGTTTATCAACAATCGCGATTGGTGCATGTAAGAACTCAGCCATTTTACGAGCACGAGTTACCCCACCGTGGTCAGGAGATACAACAACGATATCTTTATCTTTGAAGTTGTTTTCTAAGAAGTGGTTCGCAAGAAGTGGAGCTCCTAATAAGTGGTCCACTGGAATGTCGAAGAACCCTTGAATTTGGGCAGCGTGTAAATCGAGTGTTAACACACGGTCTGCACCGGCTTGAGTAATCATGTTTGCAACTAATTTTGCTGTGATTGGTTCACGAGATTGTGCTTTACGGTCTTGACGAGCGTATCCATAGTAAGGAATAACAATGTTAATTGTTTTTGCACTCGCACGGCGTAATGCGTCCACCATGATTAATAACTCCATTAAGTTATCATTTACTGGATAAGAAGTTGATTGAACGATATACACATGGCAACCACGTACACTTTCATCGATATTGATTTTAATCTCACCATCGCTGAACTGAGTGACAGATACTTGACCAAGTTCTAAACCAATTTCCTCTGCAATTTTTGCAGCCAAAGGACGATTTGAGCTTAAAGCGAATATTTTTAAATTAGGATCGGAATAATGTTCCACAATGATAACCCCCGAAGTTTATTTTATAGTACTATCATACCGTGTTTTGTTTAAATTTTGAATATTTTTGCTAAAAATTTTTGGAAAAATTTTAGTCTTTTTGAGCAGATGGTAATTTTGAAGCGTAATTTTCTTTATTTACTTGACGGCTACGCGCAATCGCAAGCGCTCCAGCTGGTACATCTTCGGTAATGGTTGAACCTGCAGCGATAAATACATCATCGCCCACTGTAACTGGAGCAACGATATTGGCATTACATCCGATAAATACATGGCTACCGATTGTCGCACGGTGTTTATTTTTACCATCGTAGTTTACAAACACAGTTCCGCAACCAACGTTAATATCTTCGCCAAGGTCCGCGTCGCCAATGTATGTTAAGTGACCTACTTTTGTATCTGCCCCAAGTGTTGAGTTCTTCACTTCTACAAAGTTCCCCACATGAACGCGTTCGCCTAATACAGAATTTGGACGTAAGTGTGCAAATGGACCTGCATTGCTGTCGAGTTTCATATGAGATTCTTCGATGTTCGCTGCTACAAGACGAACGCCGTCTTCTAACACGCTGTCACGAACCACGCTATGCGCTCCGATGAAGCAGTTTGAACCGATGACTGTTTTACCTTTTAAGACAACGCCAGGTTCAATCACAGTGTCTGCCCCGATTTGAACAGTTGATTCGATATAAGTCGCTTCTGGGTCGATTAAAGTAACCCCGTTGCGCATATGTTCTTCGTTGATACGAAGGCGCATGTATTTTTCAGCTTTAGAAAGAGCTACGCGGTCGTTTACACCCATACCTTCGTCGAAATCTTTCATTGGATAAGCAGAAACCACTTCTCCACGTTTCTTCAAGATTTCTAATACGTCTGGTAAGTAGTACTCGCCTTGAGCATTGTCGTTACCAACTTCGTGTAAAGCGCTAAAAAGAGCTACGTTATCGAAGCAGTAAGTACCTGTGTTGATTTCTTTTACTTGTTGTTCTTCAGGAGACGCGTCTTTTTGTTCCACGTTTTTTAGAACAGAACCGTCAGCATCGCGAATCACACGGCCGTATCCAGTTGGATCTTGGGCAATTGCTGTAAGGATCGTTGCTTTCGCGCCTGTACGTTCATGCTCTTCCATTAAAGCTGAAAGAGTTTCGCTTGTTAATAATGGAGTGTCTCCACAAATCACAATTGTCGTTCCTTCTTTTCCTTTTAGAAGAGATTCTGCTTGTAACACTGCGTGCCCTGTTCCTAATTGTTCTTCTTGTACGGCATAAGAAACACGATCTCCAAGATGGTTTTGTACCATTTCAGCACCATGTCCAACGATAGCTACGATTTCAGTAGCTCCTGTTTTTTCAACTTGGTCGACAACATGCTCTACCATTGGTTTCCCGCAAACTGGATGCATCACTTTGTAAAGGGCAGATTTCATACGAGTCCCTTTACCGGCTGCTAAAATAATTCCGAATTTTTGTTTCATAATAAGCTCCTTGCTCTTTGAATTTCTACCCTCTAATAGTATAGTAGAATGTTGTTTTTTTCAAGAAAACTCTGAATACAAAGAATCCTTTGCCCATAAAAAAAGGGTCCCAGCATGTTAGCCGGGAAACCCAGTTATCCAATAATGGTTTGAAGAATTGGGATGACAATAACGAATAGCACTGTACTTAAAGTCACGATATTCGTTGCGAATTCGACATCTCCATCCCCTTGGTTTGCTAAGATTGGCAATACCGCTAAGGCCGGTGTAGCAGACTGAATTATAAAGGTTTGATATTCTGCAGTTACCATACCTGGCGCCATTAATTTCAAAACTAGAAACATTAATACAGGCGCAACAATAAATCGACCTATTAGCGCTACAATACTATCCTTATCAAATCGAATCGTTTTGATTCCTGCTTTAGCTAACACTATTCCAATATATACGAGTGAAAGCGGGGTTGTTAACCCTCCTATATATCCCAATGTACTAGACACAAAACTTGGGAGTGGAATATTGATTACTAAAAATACTACAGAGACAATAAATCCAAGTAATGGAGCTGGAAGTAATCTCTTCCAATCAAAATGCGATTCTTGTTTTTTCTTTCCATCTTTACTATCACTTGTCATTAAAAAGACACCTAATGTCCAAGTGGAAATTGTATTCGTAATATAGTAAATCAAGAAATATGCCAAGGCATCATCCCCAAAAAGTGCGATATTTAGAGGTAACCCAATAAAAATCGTGTTTGCATTCACGAATGTATTAATGACAGTCCCTCTTCGCCCTGGAGCCACTTTGAAGGCTTTGACACTTAAGAAGGCAACGATATATCCAAGTGCAAAAGCTATAAACGTATAGATGAGTCCTCCAGACAAGCTAATCAATTTTTCTAGTGTTAAATATTTTAACACGGAAACAAAAATCGATACGGGCATTGCTACATTCATAATGAGTTTAGATAAATCATTGCCAAAATCATTATGGAACAAGCCTTTTACTTGTAAGAAGTATCCAAGCACAATTAGTGCAATAATTGGAACAATGGACTCAAGAGATGTTAAAAATAACATCTACATCGCCTCCTAATATTTTGGTGTCCATCTAAATTCACGAACTGCTTTTTCCATATCTTGTTCAGCAGCGCGAGCTAAGCCTTGTTCCTGTGCTTTTTTAGCTACAGCCGTTGCCACTTTCAACGATACTTCATTGACGTATTTGAACGGTGGTAATACAGGTGCCCCCGGTTTTGTAATATCAACGATGCCATTTACAGCATGAGCTGCTGCCCCAATCATTTCATCGGTTAATAGACTCGCCTCAGAAGCCAACATTCCTAATCCAAGACCAGGATAAATCAACGCATTGTTCGCTTGACCAATCACGTAGTTTACTCCGTTGAACTCAACATCATCTGAAGGAATTCCTGTTGCAACAAATGCTTTTCCGTTAGACCATTCAATGATGTCTTTTGCTGATGCTTCTGCTAATTTTGTTGGGTTAGACAATGGGAAGATGACAGGACGTTCTGCATTTTCACACATCGCTTCTACAACTTCTTTTGTAAATGTATTCGGTTGAGTTGAAGTTCCCACTAAGATAGTTGGTTTAACAGTTTTCACTACTTCTAATAAATCTGTTAATTTATCTGCGTTAGCAAAATCGCTACGTTTTTTCGCAAATGGTCGTTGTTCAGGTGTTAAATCGTCCATATCATCGAATAACAATCCTTGTTTATCTACCATGAAGAAACGTTTATAGGCTTCTTCTTCACTTAGACCGTCGACAACCATTTCACGAAGGACACGAGAAGCAATTCCTGCCCCTGCAGTTCCCCCACCGTAGCATAAGTACACTTGATCTGTTAATTTTTCATCAGCAATATCCATTGAGGCAAACACCCCACCAAGCGTTACAATTCCTGTTCCTTGAATATCATCATTGAAGGTTGGAATTTGAGTTTTGTATTTGTTTAAAATATTGGCCGCGTTGCCACGTCCGAAGTCTTCCCAGTGTAAGTATAATTTAGGGAAAAGACGCTCTGCCGTTTCAACAAATTGGTCGATAAATGCATAGTAACGGTCCCCACGAACACGTTCATGACGGTTTCCTAAATAGTTAGGATCATCTAATAGACTTTGACGGTTTGTACCAGCATCAATCACTAAAGGCAAAACACTTGCTGGATCGATGCCAGCCGCGCCTGTGTACACCATTAATTTCCCTACAGAAATATCTACACCGTTTGTACCCCAGTCACCAATTCCCAGAATTCCTTCCGCATCGGTTACGACGATTAAACGAATCTCACGGTCCCCTGCAGCATTTTTCAAGGTTGCTTCGATATTTTCTGGGTGATTGATATCTAAGTAAGCCGCATATTGAGGATCCACAAAAAGTTCGCTGTAGTTTTCGATAGTGTCAGCAATCGTTGGATCATACACGATTGGGTTGAATTCTTCTAAATGTTGTGAGAATAAATAATAAAATAACGTACGATTTGTATTGAAAATTTCCATTAAGAAAAGGCGTTTTTCAAGGTCACTACCTTTTTGGTGCATATGCGCATATGTTTGCGCTGCTTGTTCTTCTAACGTTTGAACGTAAGGTGGTAATAATCCTACCAATCCTAATTCTTGACGTTCTTCTTGTGTAAATGCTGTCCCTTTATTTTTAAAAGGATCATTTAAAATTTGGTGTCCACGCATGGTGATTCCTCCTATAAAATAGTCATCTGCAAAATGGCGCTTAAATGCCATTGATGCTTTGTTTAAGAGCATAAAAAAAGCGGAGATAGAAAAGCTTATCACCAATAAACTCTTTCTCCCCATCCTGTGCTCCCTATTGACATTTTAACGATTCCCTTTTAGCATAGTCAAATAGAGGATGTGTTATAATTTTTTTAAATATGAGGAGTCTTACTTATGAAACTTCAACAACTCAAATACTTTAATGCTCTATGCCGTTTAAAATCTTTTTCAAAAGTAGCTTCAACTTTCAAAGTCAGTCAACCTACTGTCAGCTACGCCATTAAATCATTAGAAGAAGATCTCGGTGTGCAGCTTTTCCTACGGAACCAATCTCATACAGATGTGTCTCTTACTAAAGAAGGCGAACTTTTTAAAAAATATTCGCTCAATGCTCTTCAACAACTGGACATGGGAATAACGGCAGTAAAGAACGCTCATGATGGACGTATTAAAATCGGTCTTACCGCCGCCCTTTCGCGTTTCTTCGATTTAACAAAACATATTTCATCGCTAGAAGAGATTTTCGGAACTGAAATCGGCTTATTAGAAGATGGTTCGAAAGAAATCACAAAGAAAATTATTTCGAACAAATTAGATATCGCTTTATTTGGAACGAGTAAAGAAGTCTTTAGCAGCAACCTTGATTTGAAAAAAATCGCAACTTTCCCGTTTAAATTAGCCGTTCCGAAAAAACACCCACTATCAAAAGAGTCTCATGTTCATCTCTCGCAATTAGAGCATGAAAAATTTATCCTCTTTAATGAACATTTCATTCATAATGAAGTGTTTTGGAAATTTATGAATTCATACGGAATCATCCCAAATATATTGGCCGAAGTTAGCGATATTCAAGGCTTCGAAAACTTTATCCAACAGAAAAACACTATCGGCCTTCTCGTCGATTTTTTAAAACTGGACGGTATTCAACTGATTGACCTGGACGAGCCAGAACCTGTCCAATTTTATTTATATTTAGCCAAACAAAAAAATGGAAAAGTTACAGATGAGGCATTTAATGAGATGGAGTTGTATATTAAAAATCAAATGTACGCTTTAAAAAATTAATTCTAATATGCTACTTATTCACTTTAAAAGACAATAGATGCGAAAAGGAACCTCTTTTATGAAGCGCACCCCAAAAGTTAGACAGAAAATCTAACTTTTGGGGTGTTTTATGATGAAATGAAGTTATGAGGAAACGTTTGAATCTAAATAGAACCTAATGAATATAACTTTCCTTTCGTACTTCCGCTAGAAGTCAGTAAGCCAACTTTGACAAACAACGATAAGTAGCGTCGAACGGTTGCGGCACTGAGCCCTGTGAGTTCTTGTGCTTGCTGATTACCGATATTCCCATACTGTTCAAGATAGGCTTTTACTTGTTCAAAGACTTCTCGCTCTTTTGGTTTTAATGATGGCAAGACGATGTACTCCGAATTTTCTTCTTCGATACGGTCTTGTACTTTCACTTCTTCAAGAGTTTCCAAAATCACTTCGAGCATAAACTCAACAAAGACCGTTGCATCATTTTCCTTGTTGCTAGTGGCGAGTGCATCATAGTACCCTTGCTGATGCGCATGAATCACAGACTCAATCGGGAGCCATTCGAATAACGGATTCCACCTACTCAAAATCAAACTTTGCCACAATCGGCCCATTCGACCATTCCCGTCTTCAAACGGATGAATGATTTCCAACTCAAAATGGACAAGACACGATTTCACCAAATCGAGCAAATCACTGTTCTTAGCCCACGAGAATAACTCTTCCACAAGACCTGGAACAAACTGCGGACGTGCGCCCACATGAACCACTCGCCCACTGCCATCATAAACGCCGACATCACTTAATCGAAACTGACCTGGATGCTTTACAAGCTCTTTCGTCAACAGTTCATGCGCTTTTAAGAAATCTTCTACACGATAGGGGTTCATCGAAAAAACACGATCGTACGCCTCATACGCATTTTGTACTTCATGAATATCCTTAGGCGGCCCCAGAACTCTTCGGCCTTCGATCACATCCGTTACTTGTTCTAACGTCAGACTATTATTTTCAATCGCTAGTGAGGATTGAATCGAGCGGATTCGATTTTCCTTACGCAATAAAAGCGGATGTTTCTCGATTGAATATTTGGTCAAGAGTTCCGCAATATTATGCACCAGCCCCAACATCTTTTCTGTAATTTGAAAATTCACTTGCATCCGTCTCACCTCTCTTTTGTCCTATTGTAATGCCACTTCTTTATAGAATCAAGCGAAAAACGAGCGGATTATAAGCGAAAAATAATCTCGTATCGAGGTTTTCTTTTCATTTATTTTTTTTAAAATGGAGTTTTTGCTATTGATTTATTGTATACACAGAACTATACTACTGTATATACAGTAAACAAAGGGAGAGTTTTATTCTGATGAAAAATGTTCGTTTTATGACACTAACCGCACTATTAACCGCGATTGCCATCTTCATTCCTATCGCGATGCCACTAAAATTGGTGATTCCACCTGCTTCGTATACACTCGGAAGCCACGTTGCAATCTTTATTGCGATGTTTATCAATCCGTGGATGGCCATCTTCGTCGTTCTGGGGTCATCGTATGGATTCTTTATTTCCGGGGCGTACCCACTCGTCATCGTTTTCCGCGCGCTATCGCATATTCTCTTTGCGACACTTGGAGCCTTTTTCCTACAGAAATATCCAAAGACGCTAGAAAACCGCAAAGCGTCATGGATTTTCAACTTCGTATTGGCGCTCATTCACGCAGTCGGAGAAGTATTAGCCTGCGTGCTCTTCTACTCCGTTTCAGGAACGGATCTTCAAAGCATGTTTTACGTCCTCTTTGTCCTAGTCGGATTTGGTACAGTGATTCACAGTATGGTAGACTATGAATTAGCACTAGCGGTGTATAAAGTTTTACAAAAAAGACGTTAAAAGAGGGAAACTATGCCAAAAGAACGAAAAGCTGAATTACTAAAACTGCTGAAAAATGCGCCAAAGCCACTCAATGGTCAAAGCCTGGCGGAACATTTCCACGTAACTCGACAAATTATCGTGCAAGATATCGCGCTTCTTCGCGCTGATGGGGCCACGATTCTATCGACGAACCGCGGATATGTCTACAAGGAGCAAGAGAGTTCGCCGTACGTTCATCGCCTCTTCAAGGTCAAACACGATACCGAGGCTATCGAGAGTGAACTTCTAGCCATTGTCGATAATGGAGGTCGCATCCAAAACATTCAAATTGACCACCCCGTTTATGGTGAAATCCAAACGCTCGTGAAACTGACATGTCGCCGTGACGTTCAGCACTTCTTGGAGCAAATCCATCAAGCGGACTTTCGCCCACTGTCCTCTTTAACAGACGGTGTGCATTATCATCTGGTAGAAGCTGAGAACCAACAAGATCTCGACTATATTGAAGACGCCCTCGACAAATTAGGGTATTTAGTAAAAGAAGATTAAACGAAAGGAGCACCACACAAATTGTGTGGTGCTCTTTTTTCATTCTTTAGAGGTATGCCGTTTTCCTAACCTTTTCGCCTGCGCTTCTGTCATTTCTACAACATTACCCCAATTTGTATTGTGTGGCATGTTCCCTTTATTGTACCAATACACATCCGATTTTCCTTTTTTAGCTACATATACAGTTCGATACTCTTCTTGATTTACTGTTGTTTCGGTTACAGCTTCAGTTACAGCCTCAGTCTGGGCAACGGTTGTTTCTACTTTCTTCGCAAATAGCGGTTCCGCATTTCCTGTCGCATAGTCAATTTTCGCATTTGGCGAAGTGTTATCAAGCGTTACGTGAGTCACGCCATCTTTATCGATGTTCTCTTGTTTTGTTCCAAATGAAATCTTCATCAGAGTTCCATCGCTTTTAATTCCAGCATACTGCAACTCAATTTTTCGAGGAATGAGTTCATCCCCTTCGTAAATTGGCGTTACTTTATAATCCAACCAATCATTTGGATGAGCATTAATCCAATCCGCAAGATTATTCTCGTAGAAAAGCATCGCGGTTTGGTTTGCCGAATCCTTATCGGACAAACTACCTGTATTTAACAGGGCTGTCATTGGTGTTAAATTCCGTAACTCGTTATCGAGTCCACTGAATTGATAACCTACTAAATGCCCGCGATTCATCAACCACGCTTCTTTACCACTTCCGGAGTCATCAATCGGCATCTTATAGTTATGCCAACCAACTGGATCTACACTGATTTTCGGTTCTCTTTTCGCTTTCGGTTTATCTTTGATATTCAGTTGAATATGAGCCGATGTCGAACGCTCTAATTTATCAAGGTCTCCCAAAACCAATTGCTTTTCCTTCTTAAACGGAAGTAACGAATCTGGCAACTTCGCAGGTGCCACTGTCGTCGTTTCAACCGTTGTAACCTTCGCTACTGTCTCTGTTGTCGCTTTCGACTCTTTCTTATGTCCCCCACATGCAGCCAAAGAAACGCAAGCGACTACTAACAAACCCAATTTCCAATTCGATTGAATCTTCACCCTAATTCCCCCTAATACACTTTGTTAAAAAACACACTAACTAGATTTAGTATAGTCCTCCTACATCCTGAATACAATAGAGTTTTTATTTAATTTTCGTCCTTTCGGGTGAAAAAACCGTATAGGATATTTTACGAATAGAAAAAGACCTGACATTTTTGTCAGATCTTCTAAGTCAGTCCTATATTTTACTAAATTAATAGCGTAACACTAGGTTCTTCGATATTGAACTTTGTATGTTGAAGGATATTTCTCACATCTCTCAATTCATGAGATACCCTCAATATCAAAATTCTCTTTTGTCTTTTCATAATCAGGTAATAAATAACATACCTACCAACCAGAACTCTCCGAATCATATCTGTCGGAACAAATATGTTATCTAATACTTCTCCGCTCTCAGGAAATGTACAAATGCGATTGAACCCTTTCATCAGCGCATCCATAAAATGAGTCGCAGATTTCGGAGTCATTAATTCCTTGGAAAGATAATAGAGTATTCCTTCTATATCGTTATTTGCTTTTGCGGTCAGTTCAAACTCATATTCCATACTTCTCCCTCAATTTTAGAAGCGCCTCTTTCCCGTCTAGCATGCGACCTTCTTCGACATCTTCAAGTGCTTCAATCAGTAGGCGAGCTTCTTCCATTTTTTGAATCGTGCTTTCATAATATTCGATATCCATCACGACTAATCTCCCATACCCATTTTTAGTCACAAAAATAGGTCCTTGTTCTTCTTTGCATTGTCTTTCTACTTCTACTGTGTTTTTTAAATCTCTCATCGGAATAATTTTCATATTCATTCCTCCTTTTATTTTGTGACTTAATTGTACCATAATTTAGCCACAATTTCATTTATCCTCCTCTCATAATTTAATTACGTTATTTTTTCTCGATGAGGGTTTTACAAAAATAGAAAGACCTGGCATTTCTGCCAGGTCTATGAAGCTTCGTTATATTTTTATCGTACAGATTTATTGTGATAAACACTCTTATTCCTTGCTTGAAAACCACTCATTTACCCACTCCAAGACAGGTAATTCTCGGTTCGCCAAGAGTACGCCCCACGGTTTCGCCGTGCATCGTTTGTACTCTTCGAAAGCTTCTTCGTAAGTGAGTTTTAAGGTAGACAACTCGAATTCCTCTAGTTCTTTTGGAGTCATCTCTGTTTTCCCAAAACTTGTCACGAGACAGAGGAAATAGTGGTTCACATTATGACGGTGAATCTGATTGTAGTAATCGCTCACCGTGCCAATCTTGCACAGCACCTCCACGTTAGCGCCAAGTTCTTCCTTCAACTCCCGATGAATCGCCTCTTCAGGAGTCTCTCCTGCCTCCACGCCGCCGCCAGCTGTTTCAATAAAGGCTCCGTTACCGAAAATATCGTCTCTAACTACACGAACAAAGTAGAAGAATCCCTTTTCATCCACAACGATTGCACGAGCAACATGCCGATCATGCGTAATCTCCGCCTTCTCCCACTGCGTATCTTCTAGTCTTAATGCTAATTCCTTCACTGCCAAACTCTCTTTCTACAGTATTTCTCTACGTAAATATCATTAATAACACAAATAGTACAAGCAATCCAACACCTAAGGTTAACGTAATCTTGCCAACACGAATCGCATCTGCGTCTGTTTGGCTCCCTACTTTCTTACGAGCTTCAAAATTATTGATAAGCCCAAACTTCTTTTTGAATACGATGAGATAACCAAAACTTGAAAATGTGATTCCTAGTGCAAATATGATTATTTTTAATAATAACATTTTCCTCACCTCAGATTTTGCTGAAACTACCATGCTTTCAGCCTTAATTCACTACTATTATCTCTCCTCCAATACAAAAAGACAATATTAAAACTTACAATTAATTCCTTTCTACCGCTTCTTTTAATATTATTTGGAACATGATAAAATATTAACAGAGTTAGATTTAGGAGGGTTTTATGAAAAACAAAATTTTATTAACTTCTGTTACTATGCTGTCTGCACTAATAGTAGCGGCTTGCGGGAACGACAAAAAGAAAGCGCCCGAAACAACTCCAGCTCCAACAACAGAAGTAACTACAACCGTAAACACTACAACCACTCCTACAACAACGGCTGGAACTGCTGAAACAAAAGAAGTCTCACTTGATAACACTCAACGGGTCGGGCGTGAAGATGTTGGTTATTTCAACGTCCCTAAAGATTGGGTAGCATACAAAGACCCAAACGGTGGCCCTCAATTCCAATACGCTTCAAAAGATCCATATAATATGATTACGATTAATGGATATGGCAAAGACCAATTAACCGTCAATGCTGGGGAAACTTTTGGGGCTGAGTTACTAGCTAACCGCTTGTATGAAGGCTGGCAATACAATCCTAAAGTTGATAAAACGCAAAAGGAAAAGACAAAATTTGCTGGCGAGGATGCTTTCCTTATTAAAATTCAATTGAAAGACGGCAAATACTTGTTCCAATGGGTTTTCCAAAGAGGAGAAAAAGTATACGACGTTTTACTGGAAGGAACAGAGAATACAGTCGCAACATTAAGATCTATTCTTGAACAATCTTGGGGCTTAGATTCAAAAACTCCAGGCCAATAAACAAAACTCTGAACTCAATCAAGGAGAACAATCAGTATGAAAAACAAAATTTTATTAGGTTCTATAACGCTTCTATCTGCTTTAATGGTAGCCGCATGCGGAAACGGAGAAAAGAAAGCAACGGAAACAACGGCAGCTCCAACAACAGAAGTAACGACAGCTACACCAACGACGACTGCTCCTACAACAACTGCTAGCGCTTCTTCTGATGCAAAAGACGTCTCACTTGGAGATACTCAACGTATTGGACGTGAAGATGTTGGCTATATCAATGTCCCTAAAGATTGGATAGTATACAGCAGCGAAAAATATCCTGATCTATTCCGATATTCTTCGCCAGATAAATACACTGTTTTATTACTCAGAAGTTTTAGTAAAGAGCAATTTAAACTTAACGATGGGGAACCATGGGGAGCAAAAGCAGTTGCGAATCGCATGTTTGTTAAATGGAAAGATGACAAACAACAGACTAGTTTAGACGCCGTCAAGACAAAATTCGCTGGAGAAGAAGCTTACTTATTAAAAGTAACATTTACAGACGGAAAAACTCTATATGATTGGTTCTTCCTAAAAGGAGATCTCGTTTATCGAGTTGCAATCGAAGGTACAGAAGAAACAATTAACTCATTAAGACCTATTTTACAAAATACATGGAGCTTAGATGCAAAAACTCCTGGACAATAATCACTAACATACTAAAAGAGACTGATTCGCACAATCAGTCTCTTTTTTTTATACTCTCCCTTTTTGATAAGAATGAATTTCTATTTAAACTAACAGTAAAAAATGGTAAACTAACCTTGTGACAACAACTTTTAAGGAGAACAATCATGATGAAAAACAAAATTTTATTAGGTTCTGTGACGCTTCTGTCTGCTTTAATGGTAGCGGCTTGCGGAAACGGAGAAAAGAAAGCTACGGAAACAACTGCAGCACCAACTACGGAAGCAACTACAGCTGCACCAACTACAACAGCACCGACAACTACTGCTAGCGCTTCTTCTGAGACGGCTGAAGTTTCACTTGAAGATACTCAACGTATCGGACGTGAAGATACTGGGTATGTCAACGTTCCTAAAGACTGGGTAGAATTCAAAGCTGCCAATGGTGGCGATCAGTATCAATATGCTGCATTAGATGGATATAATATTGTGACATTAAACGTCTTCACTAAGGACAAATACCAACCTGTCGAAGGTGAAACGTGGGGCGCAGAAATGATTGCAAACCGATTATATGGTACATACCAAAAAAATCCTAGCATCGAAAAAATCCAAGGTGCCAAAAGAAAAGTGGTCGGAATGGATGCTTTTCTAGTTCAAATTCTTACAAAAGATGGTAAATATTTCTTCACCTGGGTCTTCCAAAAAGACGACAAAGTGTATTCAACAAGCTTTGAAGGAAATAAAGAAACACTTTTAAAAATGTTTGACTTAATTGAACAAACATGGGGATTAGATCCAAAAAATCCTGGAAAATAATCAATCGTTAATTACTGAGACTAATCCCTATGATTAGTCTCTTATTTTATACTCTTTTTGCTATTATTTAAATTCCATCACATTAATGGTAAAATAGACCTATAACAACTGTTAAGGAGAACAATCATGATGAAAAACAAAATTTTATTAGGTTCTGTGACGCTTCTATCTGCGTTAATGATAGCGGCATGCGGAAACGGAGAAAAGAAAGCAACGGAAACAACTGCAGCTCCAACAACAGAAGCAACTACTGCTACACCAACTACAACAGCACCGACAACTACTGCGGGCGCTTCTTCTGAAACAAAAGAAGTATCACTTGCAGATACTAAACGTATCGGACGTGAAGATACTGGTTATGTCAATGTTCCTAAAGACTGGGTAGAGTTCAAAGAAATCGAAGGAAACAACCCACAACAGTATCAATACACAGCAGATGGATACAATGTTGTGACATTAACTGGCTACTCTAAAGACCAAGTAAAACTTGGAAAAAATGACACCTGGGGTGCAGAATTGGTTGCGAACCGTTTATATACTACATACGAAAACAATTCTGAAATCGCTAAAATTCAAGGTGCGAAATCCAAAGTGATTGGAATTGATGCTTTTGTCATCCAATCTCTCACAAAAGATGGAAAATATTTCTTTACCTGGATCTTCCAAAAAGGTGATAAAGTATATACAGTAGCCTTTGACGGAGACAAAAGCACTCTTCAAAAAATGTTTGACTTAATTGAACAAACATGGGGCTTAGATCCAAAAACTCCTGGGAAATAATCAATAATTAAATAACAGAGACTAATCGCTATGGTTAGTCTCTGTTGTTATGCTCTATTATCCCTCTTTTTTAGCCAAAAATTTTCCTAGTTGATTTTTCATCCGCGTGTGATATAATACAAGTATAATAAACCTGTTAAGGAGAACAATCATCATGAAAAACAAAATTTTATTAAGCTCTGTAACGCTTTTATCTGCTTTAATGGTAGCTGCGTGCGGAAACGGAGAAAAGAAAACAGCGGAACCTGCTGCTGCACCAACAACTGAAGTCGCTAAAGAAACTACAGCTGCACCAACAACTACTACTCAAACGACTACTGCTAAAACAACAACTCCTGGGACTTCTTCAGAGACAAAAAAAGTATCACTTGAAGACACAAAACGTGTTGGGAAAGATAATATTGGCTATGTCAACGTCCCTAAAGACTGGGTAGTATTCAAAGCCTCAAACAACCCTGATAACTTCTATTATTCGTCACCAGATCAATATAATATTATGTATCTAGAGTCTTATTCTAAAGATAAAGTTAAACTTAATGATGGTGAAACGTTTGGCGCAGAATTAATTGCAAATCGTTTGCTCAATGGCGTGAAAAATGATAAAGAACAAACTAGTGTTCAAGGCGTGAAAGCTGATTTTGCGGGAGAAAAAGCTTACTTAATAAAAGCAACATTCTCCGATGGTAAAACTATGTTCGAATGGATTCTCCAAAAAGGGGATATCGTTTACGTAGTCTCAATCGAAGGTACAGAAGACATGGTTAAATCGTTAAGACCAGTTTTTGAACAATCTTGGGGCTTAAATGCAAAAACTCCTGGACAATAATATAAAAACCAGGTATTAACCTAATCAAGGAGAAAAACAATTTGAAAAACAAAATTTTATTAACCTCTGTGACGCTTCTATCCGCTTTAATGGTAGCGGCTTGCGGAAACGGAGAAAAGAAAACAGCGGAACCAGCAGCTGCGCCAACAACTGAAGTAACTACAGCTGCACCAACGACAACTGCTCCAACAACTACTGCCAGCGCTTCTTCTACAGAAAAAAAAGTATCATTTGAAGATACTCAACGTGTTGGCCGTGAAGAATCTGGTTATATTAACGTCCCTAAAGACTGGGCAACATACCAAGATAAAAACACTGGTTCTCAATTCCAATTTTCTTCACCAGATAAATACAATATTTTATCAATGAACGCGTACACTAAAGATTCCGTTAAACTAAAAGATGATGAGAAATTCGGTGCAGAATTACTTGCCAACCGTTTGTATAATAACTGGGAGAATAACAAAGAAGTGAAGCAAATTCAGGGAGTAAAAGCAAAATTTGCTGGAGAGCAAGCTTTCTTAATGAAAGTAGTATTTACTGACGGAAAATATATGTACGAATGGGTCTTCCAAAAAGGCGAGAAAGTATATGATGTCGCACTCGAAGGTACAGCAGATACAATCAATACTTTAAGACCTTTCTTTGAACAATCATTTGGCTTAGATCCAAACACTCCAGGAAAATAATGACTAACATACTAAAAGAGACTAATCACACATTGATTAGTCTCTTTCTTTATCCTTATGCTCTTGTAGCCCACTCTTCTCTTAAAACTCCGTACTTCACACTATCATAATACTGCCCTTGATAGTAACGGACTTTACGAATTTGGCCTTCTTTTAGGAATCCTAATTTCTCGGCAACGACCATCATTGCACCGTTCCCGCTCCAAGTCGTCATGCCAATATGTTCAAGCGCATCAGTTTCGTGGAAAATGGCATCCACCCACTTCGTTAGCGCGGTAGTCGCAACCCCTCGGCTCCATAACTGGTCGTCATAAATCACAATCCCGATTTCTAGCCATCGTGTTGCTTCGTCCACCCATGATTTTGAAACCATCCCAACAGGCTGACCGTCAACTACAATACATCTGCAATCTTCGCTCATTAAAAAGTCCGCAATCGGGCTTGCTCCAAAACTTTCCGCATCATCAAACTTGCGGTAATCATTAAAATAAGGCGCGTTAAACTTCGTCCACGCTGGATGGTCTGTAGAAAAACCACTCTTCCAAATCGTTTCAAGGAAACTTTTGTTAAAAGGAACTAGTTGCACCTCGGTTTTTTGCTTTAAGCTTTCCACTGATTCATTCCCCCTTCAACGTTTACCACATCAAACCCTTTTGTCTCCAAGAACTGGCAGGCACGCTCCGAGCGCATCCCGCCTTGGCAAATCACATAATAGCGTTTAGACGCATCCAGTTGCTCGTATCCTTTATCTAACGTACTAAGCGGCACATTCACAGCACCTTCGATATGTCCTGCTTGGAATTCATCCACTTCACGAACGTCTAGAATCGTGATGTCCTCTTTTTGATGCAACGCTTGAAATTCTACTGGTTCAATTCTTTCCATTTTCTTACTCCCTTTCTCCTACTTCATTTTCTCTCACTTCCTACTGTATCGTATTCCAGCGAAAAAACAAAGCGCCATGCACGAATTCATGCACGGCACTGTTATTATTTAATATTATGTTTGTTCATCTTTTGTTGGAAAATTCCAGTGATGATTTCACGCAATTCTTCGCGCTCTTTTTCAGGAAGTTCGCCTTCTTGTTTTGCGACTGCGTACAGTTCAGGATTTTCTTTTGCGATACGTTGAACAGTTTTTGTTGTCGCATGACCTCTGACTAAGAACGGAATTGCCTTAATCCATTCTTCTGGCACTAGCGCTAGAATTTTCTTAGCCGCTTCTTTGTCCGTCAACACCGCTGTGCTCAATCCTTTTTTAATTTGTTCTTGTTCTCTTTCTGTAAAATCTTTTATATCCATTTTATATCCTCTTTTCTATTCCCTTTTTTGATATACATACTATTATATTCCTGTCTGGATTCAAGAACAACTCAGGCGATGTTTCCTACGATTTCTCCACATATTTCGCATTGTCCATAATAAATGGCTTGGCTAAGCCTTCTCCGGTATAGTCTTGATATTTCGTTTCAAGATACTTGTAGACATCTTCTTTTGTCTTGAATTTAATTGCTTGGTATGGCTCCTCGAAGGTGAGTTTTTCGACAAATAAGAACCCATCACCCGTTGGCACTAAGACTCCCACGTGGCCAATAAAGAGCGATTCCCCGTCCAAATTATCGTGAATCACGACTGAGAGCATGCGCGCATTCTCGTCAAAAGTAAATTGCGATAGGAACTGTTCCATCTTCTTCGCATGCGTCTTCACATCTGTCGTGGCTTCCGTTTCCACACGCGAGAACAAACGATTCAAGTCTTCTTTTTCATCCGCACTAAAGAGATGTCCCTTATCAATCGCATCATTATCGATAAATAAGAGCTCACTATCCGCAGCAATCTTCGGAATCGTAATCTTATTCTTCAACAACGCATACGTATTGATGCGGCAGTTCGTTCCGACAAAATCGCCGTGTTTTGCAGTCCAAAGCGAACTGATTTTCTCAACGTCATACTCCGTTTTTGTAAACGACGCAAAATCCCCTTGCAAGCCCGTTTCGCCGACAGTCTCATTGTAGTCATTCACGAACTCAAAGAACTTCTCCACACTTTCTTTATCTAAATATGCGGACAACAACGCCTTCACTTCCTCCACACTTGAAGGATTGCTGATATTGGTATAGGTCGCAACCCATTGCGGCGCTTCCTGCGATTGTGCCGCTACTGTTGTCGTCTCTGGAGCTGCCTGTGTTGTCGTTTCTTTTTGCGTCTTAGCGCAACCTGCTAAGCCAATCAGTACGGCTGCACAAAGTCCTAATTTTACTGTTTTCGAAATACTCTTCATTCTTTTCTCCCTCTCACTGTCGTTTTCTACGATTACCAAGCGATTCATCCTCAACTTTAAGTTCTCCACGGCATTTGTGGATGTTCCCTCCAAGCCTCTTTCCCAAGAGGTAAGTCTTTGATTTCCCCGATAGATGCATCGAGCTCATAGGCTTGTTTCAAGGTCACTAACATCAAGCCCTCAATAGTATGCTCCTCGTTGCATAAAAACTGCCACATGCCATCGTCCTCGTCATGACTTACATATAAAATCGGCTGTTCTCCTCTTGCAATATGCTTGCACAGGATTGTTGCCGTATTTGGATCTTCACGAAATGGAAAACTCATAACCATCCTCCTCATTCTACTCGTATCGACGAACCGTTGAATGCGGTTCCATCCTTCACTTATAATCTATCCTATTCTCTAGAAAAATACAATAAAACCTTTGTGAAATTTAGGAAAACTATACAAAAAAACGAGCACCCGAAGATGCCCGTTTCGTTTTAGAATAAATCAAAAATTAACTTGAAGTTTAAAATCGTTAGGATTACAGCTACCGCGTATCCAAGGAAGGTATTCCATTTAGCGTTGGTAAATTCGCCCATGAGTGAGTTCTTCGACGTGAAGTAAATCAATGGGAAGATGGAGAATGGTAACGCCACTGATAAGAATACTTGTGAGTAAACCAAGAGTTGGTCCAATGTTTTTTCTTGCGAACCGAATAACATCGCTACGACAATCACCGGTAGTAAGGCGAATAAACGAGTCACCAGACGAATCACCCATTGTGGTAGTTTCATATGTAAGAAACCTTCCATCACGATTTGTCCTGTCAATGTTCCTGTGATTGTTGAGTTTTGTCCACTTGCTAAGAGCGCCACTGCAAAGAGTGTCGATAATGTCGAACTTGCGACCGCACCGGCAATCTTCGAATCTTGCAATGCATTGTACATTTGCGAGAAGGCAGAGATTTCAGAGGCGTGTCCGAAGAATAACGCTGCTCCTAAGATTAATAGAAGTGAGTTCACGACGAACGCTAAGCTCAATTGGATGTTTGAGTCCCATGTCATGAAACGAACGGCTTTACGCACGTTGTCTGGGTCTGTGTAGTCCACTTTTCTCGTTTGTGAGAGTGACGAATGTAAGTATAAGTTATGCGGCATTACCGTTGCCCCGACAATCCCTAGCGCCAATGTTAAAATGCTGTCGTGTCCAGGAGCTGTCTTATCAAACAATTGCGCCGTTGGTAAGAATCCAGTGAGAATTCCTGAGATACTTGGTTCGGCTAACGCTACTAAATACACGAAAATCAATAGAATCGTTAAGATCAACGTTGATACAATCGCTTCGATTTTCTTAAATCCGAGCTTCATAATTCCAAGAAGCAAGAATACGTCCAGAACCGTGATGAAGATGGCTCCCATGATTGGAATCCCGAACAAGAGGTTCAAGGCGATGGCTGATCCAAGCACTTCCGCTAAGTCTGTCGCCATCAGTGCTAATTCGACGATGACCCACAAAATGTGACGAAGCCATTTTGGTGCGTGATGGGCTGTTGCTTGTGCTAAGTCCATACGCGTTACAATCCCAAGTTTTCCTGCCATTTGTTGCAACTGCATTGCGATTAATGACGAAATAAGGATTACGAAGAGCAATGTATATTTGTACGAAGCCCCTCCGACCACGCTGGTTATCCAGTTACCTGGGTCCATGTACCCTACTGCTACAAGCGCTCCTGGTCCTAAGAAAGCTTTTAAGTTTTGCCAGAAATTATTATTCTTCGGCGTCTCAATCGATTGGTTTACTTCTGAAAGTGATACTTTTTTATGAGTAGACATTCTGTTCTCCCCTTTCTGTTGTAAATAATTTTCATTTTGTGTAAATTCTATGAAAACAAGTCATATCCATATAAAAAACAGTACCTATTATAGCACTCACGCACTCATCGTGCAATGTGAGATGTTACTATAGGTACTGCTTTTTCAAATTAGTTTAGGGAAACCTTAATCGGATACCGCTTCACAGCTTGAGGCAACTGCTCTAGCAGCGCATCATTGGTTTTGCTCTTTCCCATGAAGAACATGGTCGTGGTTCCATCCTTTTGTTCGATGATGACGAAATAACGAGCACCTCCACCTTTTCGACCACGCATGAAATCAAACGAAATCCGGCGAATAGATGATAGAGGAATACGACGCTTTTTGAAACAGAACGCCACATGAATGTAAAATGTTCCATTTGCGATATGAAAAGCTGCCATGAACGGACCTCCGCTCTGTTTTGCGGCTGTCCATCGGCGAATGAAAATGACAAGCACACATGTCGCAATAAACACAGAACTCACTAGGAATACCAGCGGAATCCCAAATCTCGCTCCACTTTCTATTGTTGCCATTGTCGTACCTCCTTTTTCATTTTTTCTATCGATACATTTTATTCCATTTTTTATTTCTTCTTTACTATCTTACCGAGCTTTTTTATTTTTTTCCACCTCTTTTAAGTAAGTTTTAAGTTCATGGTGCAAAGTATAGTTATCCAAACGGAAAGGAGAAGCTCCCCAAACCAGGCGAGCGGTGACAAACATGAAAATAATCGTCATTATTCCAGCATATGAACCAGAGGAAAAATTAATTCCTTTAACGCAACAACTAATCGCCAAAGACTTAGAAGTAGTCGTTGTCGATGATGGCAGTGGGGAGAAATATCTTCCTATCTTCAACCAACTCACAGGAGCGACCGTTTTAACGCATCCTGAAAACAAAGGTAAAGGTGAAGGCTTAAAAACAGCTTATCGCTACATTAAAGAAACTTACGCAGACGAGGAAGTGGCCATCGTAACGGCGGACTCAGACGGACAACATAGTCCAGAAGACATCGTGCGTATCGCCACCAGGGCATCTCTTGAGAAAGACAGCCTCGTACTTGGCGTTCGTAACTTCGACGGAACCCACGTCCCACTTCGAAGCCGTGTCGGAAATAAAATCACCTTGAAAATTTTCGAGCTTACAAGCGGCACGAAAATTAGTGATACACAAACCGGTCTTCGTGGATTCTCAAGCACGCATTTAGAGAAAATACTTGAAATTTCAGGATCACGTTTCGAATACGAAATGAACGTGTTGATGGTTTGGGCAAAAGAAAAACGCCCATTCTGTGAACTAGAAATTCAAACCATTTACGAGAACAAAAATGAGGGTTCACACTTTAATCCTCTTCGCGATTCATTCAGAATCTACAAAGAGATTTTCCAATTCGCCCTATCATCAATTCTCTCTTTTTTTCTAAACTACACCCTCTACGCCTTCCAGATTTTTATCGGCGTACCTCTCGTGACCGCTAACGTGGTCGCAAGGGTGATTAGCGCAGGATTCAACTTCTTCGTGAATAAGAAGTTCGTCTTTGCCAGCGACAAACCATTTCTAAAAGAACTCGGCGGCTATATTTTACTCGCCAGCTTCTCATTAACGCTGAACACATTAATTTTAATGGTCCTCAGCTACGGATTCGGCATCGGACCACTCGTTGGTAAAATCATTACCGAAATCGGGATGTTCTTCTTTAACTGGTTTGTACAGAAGAAAGTCATTTTTGGACAAGAGAAAGGTGTGCATTATGTCAAATAACAAAAAAGGAAAATCACTCAGAAAAATATTAACGACCGCTTATACAGCAGTCCTCATTGGGGCTTCGGGAATGGTCGTGGCCGATACGCTCTTCATCTCAAAGAGCCTGGCAAAGTTCAGTAACGAAACGGCAGCGGCAACGAATACGGCCACAGGAACGAGCGCAAGCGGCACGGGAACGTCAGGAAACTCAAATAATTCAAGTAGCTCTAGTAGCACTGGCACTTCTACAACACCAACCGTGAGCACGGCTACGGCCTACGAAGACGATACGAAATCCATCACGATTGACACGTACGAGCGAAATAAGACGCAAATCCACGTCGCAACGGTGAAAATCAAAGGCAACGCGTCGATTAAGACCGCCTTGGCCGACGAAACATACGGTCGAAACGTAACCGCGAAGACATCAACGACCGCTAAAAGCGTAAACGCAGTCCTTGCGATTAACGGAGACTACTACGGCGCTAGAGATGCTGGATACGTCGTTCGTAACGGACAACTGTTACGAAGTGAGAGTCAGAATGCTAGACAAGAAGATTTAGTCATCTACAAAGACGGAAGCTTCGGCATCATCAAAGAAGGCGACATCACGGCCCAACAGTTAGTCGACAACGGCGCAATGCAAGTCTTGTCATTTGGCCCAGCGTTGATTGAAAACGGACAAATAGCCGTTGACAGTTCAGACGAAGTTGGGAAAGCCATGGCGAGCAATCCGCGTACAGCCATCGGAATCATCGACGATAGCACTTATGTATTCGTGGTGTCAGACGGACGTACGAGCGAAAGTAAAGGATTATCGTTGAAACAATTAGCTGATTTTATGAAAGAATTGAACGTCACAACCGCTTATAACTTAGACGGTGGCGGATCATCAACCATGTATTTTAACGGACAAATCATTAACAAACCGACAACATACGGTCGAAACATCGAAGAAAGAGAGGTGAGTGACATTGTCTATTTATAAAAAGAAAACAGGACTGACATTCTACACAGTCGCAACGGTGGTAACACTCGTCGTCGGAACGGTGTATGAATTCTTCAGCCACCAAGTCTACTCCCCATTCATGTACTTGCTCTTTATGATTCCACTCGTGCTTGGAGTCATGCCAAATCTCGTAGCAAAAATGACCGGGAAAACCTTCCTGGAGTCAGAAGACGCACAAGCAGCCTACAAGATGGGTGTCCTCACCTTCATCTTCGGTAGCTTCCTCAAGGGAGTCTTCGACATCTACGGAACAAGCTCAGTTTACCCAACCCTCTACTTACCAGTCGGTGCGGTACTATTAGTTGCAGCGCTAGGATTAGAGCTGTACTACAAGAAGGCAGTTGCTAAATAAAAAAAGGCCGGAGCCCTTCGATGGGCTCCGGCTTAGTTAGTTTGGAAAATAATCTATTCTAACCCTATTTCAATCTGTTTTATTCCAGATTTCCAAAGAGGTAATTCTTTTATTAAGTATTGAGGTCGTATATCATACTCTCTTAATCGTTGAAGGTCTATCCATTCACACTCATATTTTCCCTCATCCAACGTATGAGACGGCACCTCCCCTAGAAGAGTCACTTTATAATGAAATTCAATCATATGATGGAGTTCTCCTTTATAATCAAATCGATTTTCAACAACGAACATCAACTCTTCAACTTCACAGTCTACACCTAGTTCCTCTTTCACTTCTCTGGCTACAGCTTTACGGCTTGCTTCGCCCACTAATATCGCCCCGCCAACTAAGTGATTTTGGTCTTCTACTTTATAAGTGAGCAACTTGCCATCCCTCACTACAATCGCCGTTACTCTAACGCCATATCTATACGTATCTCCTTTTACTCGAAAATCCATGGTAATCACTTCTTTCTGAAAAATGAATACAACCATTATAACACATTTCTTTTTGCTTTTGACTTCCTTGTGAAATAAGAAGTTTCTCAACATCTCTTAAAATTGTTCTATATCCTATTCGAAACAGCAACACTTTTTCAGGTTGTTTTCCCTTAAATCACATCCGTTTTTAAGGGATAATTTGCTTAATTACACAAAGAAGCAAGCAAATTTTACTTTGCCTGCTTCTATCAAATTCAACTGTTACCCTCTCTCTTTGAACTCATCGAAGTATAGGACCTCGACTTGCCCAGACCAATCCAAGACGCAGCCAACGAAGTCAACAAGGTCTAGCCCTGGCATTTCATAAGTGTCGCCGTCATTGACGCTTCCCGTTGCATCTTCAATATAAGTCACCTTATAGCCTCTGTCTGAAGCGATAATAGCAGAAAATAAGCAACAATATTCCGCGTTCAGTCCCGTAATCACCACTTCATCTACCGGATGGTTCGCAAGAATCGCCTTCAACTCTTCGCTCTGGAAAATATTTGGCGAGTCTTTTTCTACGATAAAATCCGCATCCGCAGAAAGCTCTTCGTCAAGCTCTCCTCGTTCATCACCATTGTAAATAATACTCTCTTCATTCTCATCAATATGACGCGTATGAATAATGAGGTCCCCGCTCGCTTTAAACATCTCTTGTAACTTCAAAATATTCTCTTTAAGCAGGTCAAAATTCCCTCTAGCTAACATTCCTTTTTGACAATCTAAAACAATTAATGCTTTCACTAATCGTACTCCTTTATATGTTTTTTATGAGTTTATTTTCAATTTGCTGTTCTTTGATATACAAAATACGGACCAGTATTTAAATATATAAAATGATCTACAACTACCCTAAATCAACTTATATTCATACCACTCTTCATCTACCTTCTGAAATCCCAAAGCCAAAAACATTCTTTGACTTTGAGTATTAAAAGGATATATTTGTGCAGAGGCCTTTACCATTTTTTGTTCTTTCGCCAGCTGTATCATTTCAGAAATACATCGTCTTCCAATCTGTAAATTCTGATACTCTTTGCTGATAACTATAGAAAGTTCCGAGTTATCTTGGAGTGTCACATCTCCAACTAACACTCCTTCATATTGGATATAATAGCAAGAACCATGTGAAGTTAGGTAATCATACATTTTATGAAGTTTTGTTAGATCGTAAATCTGATCAGTATTATCTACTTGTTTGCATATCTCACTATCTTGATACCAAAGAAGGGAGATGTCATCATTTCTATAATAAGGAATAAGCGTTATCTGATCGTCTACTATTCTATTCAACTTTATTTTTCCTTCTTTCTATTTAGACGCTTCTTCCGATTCTTCAATATTCTCCACAAACCCTTCAACATCTTCAATCTCTACAAACAGCGGGTCTAAGTGACATAAGAAGTGCCAATCTTCGGCGCCTTTCTTTCTGTAGAGAATTGCTTCGCCATCTTCACTTCCAAAATAGCTTCTATCGACTTCATACCCTTTACTTTCTAAGAAAGCTTTTGCCTTGCGGAAGTTTATCTCTCTGGCTTCGATATAGGCTTTATCTTCATCGTTATTCACAACATAAGCATCGACTTTTGTAGCTCCTTCGACCACTTTATCGTTTTTAACAGATAGATTCGAAATTTCTTTCCAAATAATCTCGACATTTTCTTCAGGATCAAACGAAAACCTAGAAAAAGGAACAATATTTCCGTTGAAGACAATTTCCATATAATCCGGCAAGTGTTTAGGATTCACATACTCCACTTCAAACCCATCTTCGTTTTCTAGAGTATACCCCGGGATTTGAGATACAAAGGCTTTCCCTTCTTCTAAAGAATCAAACGCGACTAAATCTTTTTGATAATCACCTTGATACAATTCCAATATAACCATCGATAACCCTCCTAAGCTTTTTCTTTCTAAACATTATATTGCTACCGTCAATAGGAATGAAACAAGCGCTCACGATGTACATCCAGTAGTCCTGCATGCAATCTATAATCCTCTTAAAAGTACACAGAAGCTTTCGCAACAACGTATCAGACAGAAGAAAGAGAAGTTGCTCATTTACGATATGCCTCTATTTTGCTTTTATATTCATTTAGAAGCTGCTTGGAATAAACTTTTTCATTCTTTGAATCTCGAACTTCCTTCCAAAGGATAGATGCAACAGTTAACTTGTTAGCATACTGATGGCTACATTCATCCGTACAAAAGTCTTTTAAAAATTGATTCCACTGACAAGCCGAATGATCATACTTGGCATAATCTGACTCTCCATAATAAATTTTAATCATATCTTGAATCGTAAATTGTAGATCATTATCCCTTTTTACTTTTCGCCAAGCAGTTGCCATATCCGCATTAAATTTAAACGGACTAACCCCAGTTACTGCTGAAAAATAATCTCTAAACTTCTGATTAAAAGAAAACCCACAGTTCAGGAGTGGAGTCTCTAAAGTGATTACTTCGGATTGAGTTTTACGGCTTTTCCTCAAAGATTTCTCTATTTTATTTCCCTGAAAATACTGTTCAATTATAAAAGTCAATTCTTTCTTCGTACCTCTGTACTCTAAACCAAGAGACTTACAAATTTGGGAAATTTCCTCTCGATACCAATAGTATTGGTTAAATTCTTCAAATGATTTGATTTCTTTAAAACTAGGTCTATTATCCGCCAAACCATCCCCTCCATCCTTCAAATCTACGACGGTAACGTCAATCCGCATGTCCGTCAACGTGTGGACATACACCTATATATACGGTTATTTGATTACTACGAATTCTTCCCATCGTCTGACCACCTCTTTCAAAGGCTCATCGAGATAGCTATAGGCCTTATCTTGAATCCACTCAGGAATTCCATAAGCTGCCTCGGCGATACTTCCTGTGATTGCAGCAAGAGTGTCGCTGTCTCCACCAAGAGAAATCGCATTTCGAATTGCATCTTCAAAATCTGTACTTTCTAGAAACGCAACGATTGCCTGAGGAACGGTATCCTGACACGTTTCATTGAAACGGTACGTAGGACGAATTTCATCCAGCGTTTTAGAAAGGTCATATCCATACTCTTTCTCGATACGTTCCTTGATGCGTCTTTTAACCTCCGCAGGGTTATTACTACCGAAGAAGTAACGGCACATAAAGATTGCATCAGCCGTTGCCATTGCGCCTTTAACCCCTTCTGGATGGTTATGCGTCACCTCTGAAGAAAGTTGCGCCAGACGTTTCCCCTCGGACGGCAACTCGTCTGTTGTGGCCTCCATCACCCAAGCACACGGAGAAACGCGCATCGCAGAACCATTCCCAAAACTATTGTAAGGCTCACGGTTGTCGGTCATAAGCCACTGGTTAAACCTGGCACCGTAATCCGCATTTGGATACATTCGGCCATACTTCTTCATGGCATCAATGAAGTCATCCTTCTGACCGCCATTCATGATTGCTTCCGCCACAGCACAGGTCATCACCGTATCATCTGTGAAAAAGCAGTCATCCCTAAACAACGGAAAATCCTTCGTTTTAATATTGTTCCATTCATAAACTGAACCAACAATATCTCCCACAATTGCTCCTAACATATATATACCCTCCTTATAAAATATCCATTAAAAATATAGTTTACTTATGAATCAGTTTTTGCGAAGTTCCATATAAATTGAGGTTTTCTCCTCACCCTCCGAAACCAGGTACTCCGGAAAGTCTTTCTGCTGAAAGCCAAGTTTCTCATACAACGCGATTGCTTTCATGTTTTCTGGATTCGGATCGACCCATACAATCTCTGCACCGTTTAGGAACGCTTCTTTGATTGCATGGGAGAGCCCGGCCGTTGCAATTCCACATCCCCGTGCAAATCCAAACAATTTTATGTCCAGAGCGGCGCTTCGATGCTCTGCGTCGATTTCATAGAACGATTCTCCGCAGTATTTCCCGTCTTCGAAAATTGAATAGTGGTTTAAAGTCGGTCTGTTCGATTTAATCCACCGAAACCAATTTTGCATCCCTTCATCTGTTTGATGTAAGCCGTCCGGAAAACCGACGAACTTCATGACATCCCCATCAGCCCAAAGCTGTTGAACACATTTGATATCCTCAATCATTGTTTCTTTTATCTCAAGCATTTTAAGCCACCTCGAATTCGATTATTTCTTTGGTTTTGGTGCAGGTAACTCATCATACATTGAATTGAATAAGCCGGTTAAAAATTCTTTGTTGTCAACATCATCTACCAATAGCATTTCCTTTGCTCCATCATACGGCAACTCATATTTTGAATTTGGCATATATGCTATTGCAGATTTAACAGGCTTCACTAAAAACCTATCATCATAAATCCCACCAACAATTTTCCCACGATAATAAACAATATATTCGCCCATCATTGATCTATATGTTATTTCTTCCAACTCGGATAGTTGTTCTAAAATAAAATCTAAATACTCTTTACTTGAAGCCATAATCTTTACCTCCAAAATTTGCATTTGTCTACACATTTTAATACTTATATTAGATTAATATGTTGGGCATTCCGTTTGAACTAGCACGCAGCCAATCACACTTCCCCTTGCTCGTTTTCTTGGGTGTACATTGCATGCGCAGTCATCGGGAACATATCCACGGTTTGCACGTATTGTGATACGTATCCGCGTTTTCTAACTTCTAAGTTGAATCACTTATTGTCACCCTCTAGCTGAACCTGTGTATGAGCTAGCAAATCTCCTAGATGCCTTTTATCTTTTCTAAAAATTGCCATTGCCAGTAACAACAGTGCAAGTAAGGTTGCTAAAGACGAAAGGATAATGGATACTAGATCAAAATCACTATAGACTCCATGAATAGTTCCCATATGCCCTAATTGCCAAGGTAAAAATTTGATGAGATTTCTAATAAAGCTGGCCTGAATTGTTTTTTTCTGATAGACCAGACGAAGCCCTGCTTTTGATTTCCCAAAACTTCCATTTTTTGCATAATCCGAAAATGTGAAATAAAGCATGATTGGTAGAACACTGATAAAAAATGTAAGCGTCTGCGCCTGAAATTCTGTTTGCATTGGTACCCCATTAAAAACAATGTAGTAATAAGTTATAGCGCAAAGAAACAGAATACCCAAGTAAGTTATGATTAGAAGATAATCAAATAGGAGTTCAGTCATTCTTTTTTTTACCGAAATAGGATTAATTTCCAAAATCTCCATTATTTTTTTCCTCCTGTCTAAGAACGTACTAGTAGTGACATATCCTCAACATGAAACAAGTGAACCTGTCTATATGTGGAAACATAGCTATAAACTGAAATTTAACATCAATCATCATTACTGACAATTTTTAAGTTAATCCAAGCAAATTTCTACTTTAATCCTATCTGGATCTTCAAAATAGACTGCATAATGTTCAGTTCCACCAGCATTTGGATATCTATCATCATAAAGTAAAACTATATTTCTCTGAATAAGATACTTCCTAATTTGATCAATTTTATCCTTGGTTTGACAACGGAAAGCAAGGTGATTTAAGCCTATATTGCATCTATTGTATCCGTTATTAAGATACTTTTCTTTTGTCTGTACAAAAACAATATAAAATTCGTCCTTTTTATAGGAAAATCCATCTTTCCATTCTTGAAACAACTCAAAACCTAAAATGCTAAGTATCCAAGAATAAAATTCCTTGGTTTTATCTAAATTACTTACATAAATCTCAATATGATGCATTGTTTTTCCTCCATCTGGTGCTGGAAATATCAATATATTCAATTTTTACTTTGTTGATGTCTCAGCTCGTACAAGCAGTGATACCGCCTCAACATGCGCAGTCATGAAAAACATATCCACATACTTTTTAACAATAATATGAGGCTATCGTTAAAAAGGTTAATCTCGAGAAATTAGGATTTATTTGGCACACTTTTTCACAAATTTATGAATCAATTTATTTACAACATCTGGTCTATCTGTGTTGGAATTATGCCCAGCATTATCAATCCACTCAACAGGCTTTCCCGATATTTTCTCATATGATTTCAAATATCGGATACAAGAACCTGCTCGATCTTCTTTACCGCATATCAGCATATGTGGAGATTTTATTTCATAAGCCAGATTTTTTTCTACTGCTTTTGCTAAGATTTTATATCCATGTCCTACTAGATGAGAATATCTTTTCTGGTTTCCATCGTAAACCATCATCATATCTAACATTAATTTTCTTCCATATTCAGTTGTTGATACGCCTTTCGTACCCTGTCTCAAAAGTGTTTTCCATGGATAAAATCTATATATTGCTTCTACCCTTTTTAATAACCATAATTCTATTACGGTATAATACCTCCTTTGAAGAGGAGGTGAATCAATTGTAACAATACCATTTAGTTTTTCAGAATATAGTTCTGCATAAACCTGCCCTAGATAACCTCCCATTGATTGTCCAATTAAGATTGGTTGATCAATTCCTTCATTGATTAATATTTCATTCAGCCATTTTGCTTCATCAAACAAATCAAAATCAAGGTCAAAAGGATATGACGAAGCATGTCCAGGTGCGTCCCACACCAATACTCTGAACTTATCCTTAAAATATTCTATCTGTTTGTCAAACAGTCTATGATCAGCAGTAAGGCCAGGTAAAAATATAAGAGCGATTCTTGATTGTTTATTAATTTCATTTATCCAATAATGAATCACTCCTGATGAAGTTTCTAGTGTTTTTTCCAGCATTATTGTCCCCCCACAACACTAATTTGTCATTGTTTAAAATAAATCTCATCATATAATTCCATAAACTCTTGAGCGAACTTTGCGACAAGTTCATAATCAAGTCCAGTGGCTAAGGTTTCTTCATTATTATCAGCTTTTAATGCTCAATTATATGAGCCGTGCATTACATAGCCCATATCTATAATAAAAAACTATCCTGCATACGGTTATATTCTCTACTTTTCCATCTCGAAATAACCACAACATCTACTTCTACTTCACTGATGCCCCAGCTCGCACAAGCAGTGATACTGCCTCAACATGCGCGGTCATCGGGAACATATCCACGGGTTGCACGTACTGCGCCTCGTATCCACGTTCCTTGAAGTGGACAAGGTCGCGAGCAAGTGTTGCTGGGTTACAGCTGACATATACGATACGTTCAGGTCCTGTTGCACATGCCGCTTCGATAAACGCAAGGTCGAGCCCTTTGCGCGGTGGATCCACCACAATCACATCTGGCTGGATGCCTTCTTCCTTCCAGCGTGGCATAATTTTCTCAGCCGCCCCCGTTTCAAAGTGCACATTCGTCACGCCATTCAGTTTCGCATTTTCTTTGGCCATCACAATCGCATCATCCACGATTTCCATGGCATAGACTTTCTTCGCATCGCGGGCAAAGGCCAAGCTCATCGTCCCGATACCGCAATACGCATCCACGACCGTCTCACCACCCTTCAAGTCCGCAGCGTCAATGGCCTGTTGATAGAGCACTTCGGTTTGCACAGTATTGACTTGGAAGAACGAACGCGCGCTAATCTTGAACGTGAATTCGAACAGTTTCTCTTCGTACACATCTTCCCCGAATAGCACCTTCGTCTCACGTCCCATGATGACGTTCGTTGGCTTCGGTTGGATGTTTTGCACGATAGACACCACTTCCGGATGCGCCGCTGTAATATCTCTTACAATTGCCTCTGCTTGTGGCAACACCTTTGTTCTCGTCACAAAAATAATCATCACTTGCTTCGTACGCAACCCGCGTCGAACGATAATATGCTTCAAGTCGCCAGTGTTGTTGGCCTCATCATACGCCACCACTGGATACTTTCTTAAAATATCACGTACGGCCACAATCAAGCGGTCAATTTCAGGGTCTTGAATATGGAAGTCTTCCATCGGAATCAAATCATGAGAGTTCTTCTTGAAGAAACCTGTCGTTAACTGTCCGTCTACCATACGCACTGGAATTTGCGCCTTGTTTCGGTAGCCCAGCGCACTCTCCATTCCAAGCGTTGGACGAACTTCTAATTCTGGCATTTTCGCAATTTTCGTCATCACATTTTTCACTTGTTGCTGCTTAAAGGCCAGCTGGCTCTCGTAGGTCATATGTTGCAACGGCATTGTCCCCACACGTGTACCGAGGGCGTCTTTCACCTCCACACGATTCGGGCTCACTTCCAGCCACTCCTCCACACGCGCGTAGCCATAGCTTTTTCCAATCTTCATCGTCTTCACGCGCACGACTTCTCCTGGAATACTATTTTCGATAAATAGCGGGAATCCATCGACCTTCCCAACGCCCAGTCCTTCATGCGTTAAATCCTCAATGGTTACTGTATAAAATTCGTTTTTCTTCATTTCTGTTCCTCCAGAGTTTATCACGTTTATTATACCGTCTTTTAGTGGAAATAAAAAGGCTACTCCAACAAGTATCAGAGTAACCAATTCCATTTGATTAATATCCAAACGGCTTGAGCTGAATATCCACCTCATATCCGTTTTTGTGTGCTAGTTCGATTAACGTCGATAGATTAGGCGTTCCTTCTCCACGCTCCAACCTAGCCAGTGCTGTACGTTTAAAACCTACTTTATTTGCATATTCCTCTCTGGATAAATTGCTTTCCATTCTAAGACGAATAATACGAAGTGCAGCCCTATGTCTCGCCAATTCTTTCGCTACATCCTCTTTAAAGTTCGGATAGCGCGAAGAAATAATCGAGAACTTCTCTGTTCTTAAGGAACTCACTGCCATTCACTCCTTCCGTAATATCTTCCACTTCAAACTTCAAATACATAATCCCTTCATCTTCGTCATAATCTCCCCATTTTTCAATCATCTCTGGAGTAACCCCTTCTTCTTCAATCAGTTGTAGAATCGCAGCCGTTTTTACCATTCTCCCATACGGCAATTCCATTAACTCTTCAAAGTTTTCCTCAGTAAATTCACGTTTATACCTCATAAACACACCTCCATTTTTCTTAAGTGTAACATTTTTGTTACGTAACAAAAATGTTACATCTTGCTTTTTTCTTATACTATTTTGCTCAAAAAATCCTCCAAAAAGCTACACTCTTTGGAGGAAACCTGATTAAATCAATATTTTCAATATTTTAAACTCGAAGTCCTAGTTGTCTATGGAGCCTTAACTCTCAAAGCACCATCGCCAGAATATACCTTACATAGTTTTGTAGTTGAACTCGTCATCGCAGAAATGGCGTGCGTTTCCCGAAACATCCGCACGACTCGCTTCGAGTCCTTTGCGTTGTTCCGGTCCAACGTTCCATTTCTGAACGCGATGCCTCGTATCCTAGTTCTTTGCTTTAGGTTTTAAGAAGAAGAAGTTTAAGACGAGTAGCACCACAATCCATACACCAGGGACGATGAAGTTTTGGGCTGTTAAGGCGAAATCGTTTTTGGTAAAGAAATCCACAAAGTTCCCCATGAATGTATAGTGTGTCACTTTTGATACCGCATCGCTCAACATTGAGAACATCGGTAAGAACGCAATCCCCATCATCGGAATCGCACCATTTACTTGCGCTTTTGCTTGCGTATCTGTCAAAGCACCCACTAATAAGTTGAGTAAAATCACACAGATAGCCACACTCGCAACGATTGCACCATATTCCATCCAACGACCTGAAAGATCCGCTTTAACAATCATTGGGAAACTTACAATCGTAATCAATGCTAAAACTACTGGGTAGAATAAGATTGAGATTAAGTATTCGACTGAGTGAATGCCGCTTAAGAAGAGAGTTTTCAAGTTTTTCTTTTCCTTTTCTTCAGCAAGCATAATTGTAATCATTGATCCGACTGATAAGCTAAGCGCCAGCGGAATCATCATGAATAGGATTTGTACGGCTGTTTGTGGGTTGCCGTCTTTGTTCATGAAATGGTTGTATGCCACAAGCATTCCGTATGGGAATACGATTTGGAATAGCATTGCTCCATTGCTTAAAATCATTTGTGTACGTAGCCAAATTAAGGCGCTAATTCTTTTAATCATTTAATTTCTCTCCTGTCAATTGAATAAAGATGTCTTCTAATGTTGGTTCCATTGAGTGAATGAGCTCCACTTGCGTCATGTCTTGGTCTTTTAAGTCTTCAAAAGCCCTCACTTGTGCGCTATGGTCAGTGAAGGTCACTTTCACTCGTTTTTCTTTGTTATATTTTTGAATAATATCTCGTGGTGTTCCGATTTCTACTAGATCTCCTTGGTTTAGTAGGGAAATGCGATCACACAACTCTGTGGCTTCGACCATGTCGTGTGTCGTTAGGAAAATTGTTGTGCCCGCTGCTTTTAGTTCTTCCAGCAATCGGTGAATTTTCTTAGAGGTCATTGGGTCTAGCCCACTCGTTGGTTCGTCTAGGAAGAGTAACTCTGGTCTGTTTAAAAGTGCTCTTGCGAGAAACATTCTCTGACGCATCCCTGTTGAAAGTTTTTCCGCGATTGTCTTCTTACTTTCGAGTAGTCCTACTTGTTCAAGCACTTCATCGACGCGGCTATTTGGTAATCCGTAAATCTTTGCGTAGACGATTAAGTTCTTCTCGAGACTTAATTTTTCGTAGTAGCCACTTGAATCTCCAACGAGACCGATATGTGCTAAGTCTTCTGGGGTAAGGTCTTTTGTATCTTTACCAAGAAGTTGTGTCGTTCCTTCGTCGGCTTTAAGTTGGCCAGTTAGGATATTGATGAGGGTTGTTTTCCCTGCTCCACTCGGTCCTAAGAACCCGAAGATTTCTCCTTTTTCGACGTTAAATTGAATTTGATTTAATGCTGTCTTGTTTCCAAAACGCTTTGTAATTTTTTCTACTGTAATCATGTTTGCCTCCATGTGTTGTTCTTGATGATTCTACTTTAACAAAAACAAAGGTCACTCAGTAGGCCCGTCCGTCACGACTCACCATGACAAAAGTCACGATAAAAGAAGACTCACATCCTAGGAAATTTTCCGTTCTTTTCAGACTATTTCGGAACCCTTTTCATTATTGTTGTAAACGCAATTCTTCCTCTTTACTTTCCTGATTTTTACTACTATAATGCAGGTAGAGAAAGGGGGTAGCGATTATGAACGTACCTACACTAGCATCACAACGTATCTCTCTAAGGCCCTTTCACGAAACTGACATGGAGATTGTAGTGGCTTTGCTAACGGACCCTCTAGCAACGTCTAATCTTCCATGGGTATCTGCAACGTCTCATTTAAATGCAGAGAACTTTTATACACACCTAATGGACAACGATCCGTACTTTTTTATCATTGAAATGAAGAATTACGACCTGCCAATTGGCTTTATGAAAGTCTCCACAGACCAAAGTCATCTAATGGATTTCGCGCTGCTCGAAGAATATTGGCATCGTGACATTTTAATTGAAGCCTTTCAATTATTACATCCGTACCTTGTTGAGCAGGGCATCTCAGAGCTCTATTTAAAAGTAGAAAGTACGCACACAGACTCTTGCGACTTTGCCAAACGGATTGGATTTTTATACGAGTACTCCTATGAGGTCAAAGACGGAAGCACGGTCCGACTCTACCACATGATTCTCATTCCTGAAATCGCTCGTTTCAATCCCGATATGTGGCAAACTCACTCTGAGCGCTTTATCGAAGCCCTTTAGCATGCAAAAACTCCGACTGGAATCCCAGCCGGAGTTTCTTTTTGTCTAATTTCTTGTTTCTTTTTTGAAGAGTTTGAAGCATTTCAAATAAATATAACCACAAATAAAAAAGATGATTACGAAGTATCTTACGGATTCTATAGGAAACCTTCACAGTGCGAAGGTTTCGAACGTAATTGCACTATCTGCATTTGCATAGGCAAAGAGACCTTGGCTCTTGCCATTACTATGCGCGATTTAATCCTGGGAGCCTTCTCCTCTTACCAACAAGTTCAACGCATTCCCACAAAATAAAAAGCATAAACAAAATAGATGATTACGAAGTATCCTAGGGGATTTTTATAGTAGCAGTAACGTGGCTAAGCATTAAAACGAATAAGAGGGCGTAGGATTTTTAATCCATACGCCCTCTTTGAGGCTTTAAAGGTGAGAGACTCGAAGAGGCTCGAACCGGTGCAACGTTACCGCTACTATGAAAATCCCCGTAGGGATACGCAGTAATCACCTAGTAAAGTTCCCTTTTATTTTGTTTGAAATGCTTCGAAGTCGAATGCTTCACCTTTGATCTTGTCAGGTAAGATGAGGGCGATTAAAATACCAACAATCGCCGGTCCCATCCATCCAAGCGACAACCCTTGTAACGGAAGAATTTCCAACGCTTTTGCTAATCCTTCTAATTTCAACGCAGAAGCTAAACTTGAAACTGTTGAAATAATCGTTGTCAACGCCACTGTTAGCTGCATCCCTCTCTTAGAGAATGCTACTTTCTTATTCACTAATACGAAGAACGCAATCACCACTGTAATTGGATATAAAATCATCAATACTGGAAGTGAGAAGGTGATAATCGTTTGAAGACCAAGTGTCGCTACACCAAATCCGATTAAGGTAAATACTGTCGCATACACTTTATAAGAGAAGCGAGGGAATGTTTCTTCGAAGAACTCCCCTACAGATACGATTAACCCTACCGTTGTTGTTAAGCAGGTAATGACTACCATCACCGCTAGGAAGGCTTGTCCGAATGTACCGAATAACTCGCGTGAAGCCATTGTTAATACGTATGACCCAACGTTTAAATCTGCATCTTTTGCTAAGGCACTTGCCACGTTGAAATGATTTCCAAGGAATGCTAGTCCGATATACAATACGCTGAATCCAATTGCTGTTACAACGCCAACGCTCATGATTGTTTTCTCGTACTCCTTCTTAGAGCTGAAATGGAACTCTTTTAACGTGTTCACGGCAACTACTGAGAAGGCTACTGCTGCCAAAGCATCTAGTGTGTTATATCCTTCGATAAAGCCATTCCCGAAAGCTTTCGCTGCTGTCAATTCTGTTTGCCCAGCTAATTCAGGAGTCATTTGTCCATACTTGAACGCTCCAACAACCACTAAGATTAAAATTAACCCTGCAAAAATCGGTGTTAAGATTTTTCCGATGCTTGATAATAGTGATGAACGGTTATACGCCAAGTAAAAGGCTACTGCAAAGTAAATCGCCGCGTAAATAATAAGTCCTGATTTTGAATCAGGTAGAAACGGTGCTACCCCGATATTATAGGATACCGTTGCTGTACGTGGAATCGCAAAGAATGGTCCAATTGCCAAATATAATGCAATTAAATATGCCAATGAGAAAATCGGATGAATCTTTTCGTCCAACTCTTTCTTAAACCCACCATTAATCACTGTTCCGATTAAAAGGGTTCCAATCGCAAGACCGACCCCAGAAACGATAAATCCGATAACTGCTGGCCAAAGTTGATCAGCTGATTGATATCCTAATGTTGGTGGGAAAATGAGGTTTCCTGCTCCAAAGAAAAATCCAAAGAGTAGTAACCCTGTTAATAAACCTTTTTTCATATAGTTAACTCCTTTAAAATAGACAACCCTTCAAATGCCTTTCTTCGCATTCGAAGGGTCGCGCTCTCGTTTGATTTAATTAAGCTACTGTTGAGCCGTTTGGCATTCCGTCTGGTGCAAACACCACTTGTAGGACGCCATCTTTTTCAGCCGAAAGAATCATTCCTTGGCTGATTTGTCCGCGCATTTTACGTGGTTTCAAGTTCGCAACGATGACGACTTTCTTTCCAACGAAAATACTTGGATCTGGATACCATTCTGCGATACCAGAAAGGATTTGACGGTGACCGCCCGCATCTCCAGCGTCTAAGCGGAATTGAAGCAATTTGTCTGCCCCTTCCACTGGTCCGCATTCGATGACTTCTGCGACTTTCAATTCAATCTTATCGAAGTCGTCATATTTGATGCTTTCTTTTTCGCTTGATAGTTCCACTTCTTCTGGGTTCCAGTCTGTGTTTTCTTCTTCGACTGGCGCTCCACCCATTTTCGCTTGAATATAAGCTACTTCTTCTTCAACGTCTAAACGTGGGAAGATTGGTTGTCCTTTTTCAACCACTTTAGTTCCTTCAGGAATCACTCCAAATGTGTGTAATGAAGGGTAATCCATTAAGGCACTATCTGTAATTCCTAATTGTGCCAAGATTTCTCCTGGAGTTTCTGTTAAGAATGGTTGTAAGGCAACGGCAATGATACGTAAGCTTTCTGCTAAGTAGTTCATTGTACGTGCTAATTCTTCTTGGCGTGCTTCGTCTTTCACGGCTGCCCATGGAGTTGTTTCATCGATATATTTATTCGTACGAGAAACGAATTTCCAGATTGCTGCAAGAGCCACTGAGAATTGCATATTTTCCATTGCTTCTTCGACTTCCACGATCATCGCTTTTGAAGCATCCACTAATTCTTGGTCAAATGTGGAAACCGGTGCAGTGTGTGCAGGAATGGTTCCATCGAAATACTTATTAATCATCGCAACAGTACGATTTAATAAGTTTCCTAAGTCATTGGCTAAGTCATAGTTAATACGTTCTACGAATGATTCTGGAGTGAAGATTCCGTCAGAACCGAATGGCACTTCACGTAATAAATAGTAACGAAGTGCATCTAATCCGTAACGTTCGATTAATGTGTTAGGGTCTACGACGTTCCCTCTAGATTTAGACATTTTACCGTCTTTCATCAATAACCAGCCATGTGCGAAGATTTTCTTCGGTAATGGTAAATCTAATGCCATTAACATAATTGGCCAGTAAATCGTGTGGAAACGAACGATTTCTTTTCCGATGAAATGTACATCTGCAGGCCAGTAGCGGTTGAATAATGTTTCGTCGTCGCTACCATATCCTAGTGCTGTAATATAGTTCGATAACGCATCAATCCATACGTAAACCACGTGTTTAGGATCGTTTGGCACTGGAATTCCCCAGTCAAATGATGTACGTGATACGGCTAAGTCTTCTAAACCTGGTTTGATGAAGTTATTAATCATCTCATTTTTACGTGATTCTGGTTGAATGAAATCTGGGTGTTCTTCATAGTATTGCAATAAGCGGTCTGCGTATTTACTCATTCTGAAGAAGTAAGATTCTTCTTTAACGAGTTCTACTTCGTGTCCACTTGGCGCAACCCCACCAATCATATTTCCTTCAGCATCGCGGTATACTTCGACTAATTGAGACTCAGTGAAGTACTCTTCGTCTGATACTGAATACCAACCTTCGTATTCACCAAGATAAATGTCGCCATTGTCCACTAATTTTTGGAAAATCTTTTGGACGGCTTTTGTATGGCGTGGTTGTGTTGTACGAATGAAGTCATCGTAAGAGATGTCTAGCTTTTTCCAAAGGTCTTGAATGCCGAAAATAATTTTATCGACGAATTCAATTTCAGAAACGCCTGCTTCTTTGGCTTTTTCTTGGATTTTTTGTCCGTGTTCATCTGTTCCTGTTAAGAAGTAAGTGTCAAACCCTTGTAGTTTTTTATAGCGAATCATAGCATCGCTGGCTACAGTTGTATAGGCATGACCAATGTGTAAGTTGCCACTTGGATAGTAAATCGGTGTGGTTAAGTAAAATGTTTTCTTGTCTTCAGCCATGTTGGGAAGAGCCTCCTTGAAATTGTTTAAAGATAGGCATAGTATACCATACCTACGCGAAAAATACGAGAAGTGAAAACTAACTGAAAACATTGTGGAGGGTGAGAAATTATGCTGAGATTTAGTTGGGTGATTCTGGAGTTTTTTAGTGCTGATGATTTCTGCGAATCCTTGCGGATTCTTTTTATAATCGCTGTTACGGGGCACCGGTGCAAGCCTAGGTCTTGCACCTTCGAAGCTTCAAACGCGGAGTACGGGATTTATCCCTACTCCGCGTAGTTCACATTCGATGCGATTCCCCGTTACTGCGATTATAAAATCCGCAAGCTTCTTCGAAATCATCTATGTAGAAAGCTGGAAATCCAACTGAATTCGGTAATTTTTACCGCTACACGATGGTGTTAGTTTTGCTTCTCATAGTATTTGTGTGCATGGATAGTTTGAACAATTTCAGGAGGCTGGCCCGCTGGAGACAAGGAAACTTTAAGGGAGAAATAGAAAAAAGAGAAGGTGGGGAGACCTTCTCTTTGAATGGAGATAACGGAGTTTATTTATTTCTTCTTACGGTTGAGAATCGCGTTTAGGACGACGGCAAGGATGCTGGCCATGACGATTCCGTTTGAGAAGAACATTTTCAATTCTGTTGGGAAACTATTAAAGAGATTGCTATTGTTAAAGCCCACGCCGACCGCAATCGAAACTGCAGCGATAAGGAAATTATGCTCGTTATTAGCAAAATCCACTTTCGCCAACATTTGCATTCCTTGAAGCGCTACGAAACCAAACAGTACAATCATCGCTCCCCCGATAACAGGGTCTGGAATAATTTGTGCCAACGCACCAAATTTTGGAAGTAAACCTAGCAACACTAGGAAGCCAGCTGCGTAGTAAATTGGAAGTCTTGTCTTAATTCCTGACATTTTTACTAAACCAACGTTTTGAGAGAAGCCTGTATATGGGAATGTATTAAAAATCCCACCAAGCAAAACAGCAATCCCTTCCGCGCGGTATCCGTTACGAAGACGTGTTTCATCGATTGGATCATTTGTAATATCAGAAAGTGCTAAGTACACCCCAGTAGACTCTACCATTGAAACCATCGCAATGATACACATCATGAGGATGGAAGTCACCTCAAAGGTTGGAGCTCCAAAATAGAATGCAGTTGGAACATGTAAAAGCGGCGCTGCGCCAACAGGAGCAAAACTCACTACTCCTATCATCGTCGCAAGTACAGTTCCCACAATCAACCCAATTAAAATCGAAATCGACTTTATGAAGCCTTTTGCAAAGATATTGACTAGTAAAATAATGAGAACCGTAATGAGTGATAAGGCTAAACTTTGTGGAGTTGGATCAGAAGTATTTCCTCCCATATTTAGGATAGCCACCGGAATGAGTGATAATCCAATGGTTGTAATGACAGACCCAGTAACGATGGCTGGGAAGAATCGTGCTAGTTTGGAGAAAACACCAGAAATCAGAACGACGAAAATCCCCGATACGATAAGAGCTCCAAACATCGCTCCACTACCGTGACTTTGTCCGATAATCGATAATGGCGCCACCGATTGAAAGGCAACCCCTAACACGACCGGAAGCCCTACTCCAAAATATTTGTTCAATTGGAGTTGTAAAAAAGTGGCAATCCCGCACATGAAAATATCTGTTGAAACTAAGTACGTTAATTGTTCGCTGTTATATCCGAGAGCTTTCCCAATCATCATCGGTACAAGGATTGAACCAGAGTACATGGCTAATAAATGTTGGAGCCCAAGCACCATCGCTTTTGAGTGTTTTTCTTGTTGTTGCATTATAACTCTGCCTCCTTAAATACGACCTGTCCATTTTCAAAACGTTCTAATCGTGCTAGTGAAAAGACTGGGATGCCTGTTTCTTCTAGGAGCCCACGTCCATCTTGGAATGATTTTTCAATAACGATTCCAACGGCTTCCACTTTAGCGCCGGCTTGTTCCACAATCTCGATGAGTCCTTTTGCGGCTTGTCCATTCGCTAAGAAATCGTCGACGATAAGGACTTTATCCTGTTGTGAAAGATACTTACTTGCGATAGAGACAGTATTTGAGACTTGTTTTGTAAATGAGTAAACTTCAGCAGTGAGGATGCCTTCGTTCATCGTAATGTTCTTTGATTTCTTCGCAAAAATCATCGGAACCCCAAGTGCGCCTGCTGTATAAAGCGCTGGAGCAATTCCAGATGCTTCAATCGTTACAACCTTTGTAATACCAGCGTCCTTAAACTTATCCGCAAAGACTTTTCCAATCTCTTTCATCAAGTTCAAATCCACTTGGTGAGTCAGAAAAGAATCCACTTTAAGGATGTTTTCGCCTAAAACATAGCCATCTTTTAGAATACGTTCTTCTAATGTTTTCATAAGTCCTCCTTAAAAATAATCGACAGAAATAAATGCAACTCCAACTCGGTTCAAAAACCGTACATTCTTAAACCATTTGTTAGGATAGTTATGATTTTACTGTTTTTATTTTGAAAAAGCAACTGTTTAACGTGTTGTTTTGTATAATTTTACGAACAATATACACAACTTACATCGTAACGTTCATTTTTAGAGATAAGAACACAAAAAACGAGCAGGAAAACCTGCTCGTCTAAAATTTACATTTTAAATTATTTTTCTTCAGCTTTTTTATTTGTTACAAATACGATTGCACCAATTGTAGCGAAGATTGCTGATAATACCCAGTAAGCGTCACGAATTGAACCAGTGTTTGGTAATTCTGGGTTTGGAGTAGTTGTTGAAGTTTCAGAAACTGGAGGAACCACGGTAGTTGAACCAGTTGTTGAAGATGTTGTTCCTGCTTCTGTCGTTGTTGTTGTTGTTGTCGCCGGTGCTTCCGTCGTTGTTGTTGTTGTTGTTGTCGCCGGTGCTTCCGTCGTCGTTGTTGTTGTTGTCGCCGGTGCTTCCGTCGTTGTTGTTGTTGTTGTCGCCGGTGCTTCCGTCGTCGTTGTTGTTGTTGTCGCCGGTGCTTCCGTCGTCGTTGTTGTTGTTGTCGCCGGTGCTTCCGTCGTCGTTGTTGTTGTTGTCGCTTCAGTAGTTGTTGTAGTTGGTTTGTTTGAAGTATTCACAACTTTGATCACGTTTGAATCATCAATTTTCTCAACTTTTGAAGTATATCCATCAGGAGTGTTTACTTCTTCTACTGAGTACTCAATTTTCTTACCGTCTTTAATACCAGGTAAGTTCGTGAATTCTGCTTTCCAGTCTGACCCTTTTGTTAAAGTCTTAGTCATACCGTCTAATTTTTGACCATTAGCTACTAATTGAACTGTGATGTCTTTACGGTCTGCTTCGCTATCGCCAACCCATTCTTTTTGAACTGTAACTGTTGTGTCACCAGTCACCCAGAATTTCAATTCTGTGTTGTTCCAGAACGCTGGGTCTTCTTGTGGAGTTGTGATTTCGTCAGATTTCAATGTAGCGTTGTTATCTACGCGGATTGTAGTCTTAGGAATTAATGTTTGGTATTCAATGATTAATTCATCGTCTGTAGCTGTTTTAAACACATCACTTACGTCAGATAAATTCACAGTAAATCCATTACCGTCTGCATCGAACTTAACATGTTTCCAGAAATCCCAACCTGAAGCAACTACTTTTCCACCTTTTCTTAATGTGAATGATGGTTTTAAGTAAGTTCCCACAAAGAATTCACTTGCTGCATGGTTCGCAGCTGGAGCAAAAGTGATTTTAGAGTAATCTACCGCTGGAGCTTGAATACGGTCTGTTACCACTGGGTTTGTTAAAGCTTGTTTTTTGCCATCTCCGTTAATACGGATGAACCATTTAGTTAAGTAGTAGTCATCTCCGACTTTCATCCATGCATAGTTTTCAGATGCGTCTAATTTGAACTCTTTAGATACATAGTCCCCAGTAAGGTTGTATTTATTGATTACTGATTCAAATACGCCAGGACCGTCAGGACGAGTGATTACCACTGATTCTGAACCTACTTTTGAAGTAGCTGTTTTGTTGCCAGGGTTTCCTGGAGTGTTATCCCATTCCGCTTTGTATGAGAATCCACCTTTTACGTTTTGGTTCATTGATTCGATTGCTTTTTTGAAAGTAAAAGTAATCTTTTTACCTGTCATCGAAACTGTCGCCACTTCAGCGCCGTTTGCTTGTAGTGATTGTGTTGCGATTTCAGTGATATTGACACCTTCTGGAGCATCGATTGTGAAAGTGTCTCCTTCTTTAACAGATTTACCTGTTAAATCCCAGTCGAAAGAAAATGTTACCTTTTGACCAGCTGCTGTTGCTTTTAAGTTTGACACTGTTGGTGTTACTGTAGCTGCGTTCACAGGTTGCATTAACGTTAATCCTAAAATCGCCCATGCAATCATCGCAACGAAAGCTACTGTTTTCTTGAAGCTAGATTTCATTTTTTTCCTCCATTCCTTTTCTTGGCTCTGTGGCCTCATCTTGTTTGAACGCCCAAAAACGTTGTCCCACGTAATTTAATAATACAAACAACCCCATGCCAATCACGAGCGCGATATACCCTTGTAGTCTCTCTCCTGCTCCTTGGAAAAGATACAAAGCTAAAGGTTTTGCGACTCCATATGCTAAAAAGTAACATACGGATACATTAATCGCGAATCGGATGATGGATTCCTTACTTGTTTCCTTCACCTCAAACGTATATTTCTTATTAAGGAAATAACTCAAGATACTTCCGCATAAGTAATTCAACGCTGATGAAGTCCAATAATTGATATCGTAAGAAAACCATTGAAGTTGTTCTAGTATATAAAAACTGGAAAACATAATAGCCGTTCCGAACAATGTATTTATAATTCCAACGACGATAAATTTTAAGAACGTCTTATCAAATATTTTGAGTAGTTTATTTTTCAAATTTTTTCCTCCAAATTTACCCTCATCAGGTGTATTATACACCTTTTTCACAAAAAAGCACAACTTATGAATAAAAATTTTTCATAAGTTGTGCCATTATTTTTCTAACTATTTCCAAAGATTATTCTTCATCGTCTTCTTCGTCGAAGTCTTTATCTAAATCTTCGTCATCAATGATAATTAAATCTTCTTCTACACTTGTTTCGTCGACTAAGTCTTCGTCAGCACCTAGTTCGTTTAAGTCAGAGCGGTAAGCATCAATTTCGTCTTCTTCATCTACATCGTCTTCAAGATCTACATCGATATCGTCGTCTAAGTCATCGCTATCAAGCTCTTCATCATCGATAAGCTCTTCATCTTCTGGATCATCATCGTTGTAATCGATAAGATCGTCACTGCCGAACGCGTTAACTTTCTTACGTTTCTTACGAGGTTTCTTCACTTCTTCGTCTTCCATAGATGTCGCAATTTCTTCATCGATAGAATCGATTGGATACCAAGCACGTAATCCCCAACGGTTATCTCCTAGTGAGATAAAGCTTCCGTCGATATTTAAGTCTGTATAGAAGCGAGCCATACGTGATTCTAACGCTTCGTCACTTAATTCCATGTATTCTTGAATTTCTACTAATAATTGGTTGAAATCTAAAACTTCATTCTTAGCTTCTAAAATAGCATGCGCTACTTCGACCATTGATAATTCGTTTTTATTAATGCCATCGAGTTTCTTTAATTCCAATGGTTACACTTCCTTTCCTGTTCATCCTAAACAGTATAGCACAGATTCTTCATATTGTGCTACTTTAGAGAGATTTTTTATGCATTTTCTCCTATTTGTAAATGGAACGTCACAAGCGAGCTTGTAATCAGCTGTCTTTGTTGGAATAACTGGTATTCCAGAACCACTAGCATGGTTTCTTCCGTTTCTTCCACGTGTAGTTGTTTTGTCTGAATATCAAAATGCATTTGACGACCGGCACCTAATTCATAGATTCCTTTCGTCGCCTTTGTTTTATTGAATTCCATTTTACTACGCGCATCGCCTTGACGATGAAGTGTCACATGCGGCACTTCCCCTGTTGTATCCACTTCCACTTTCACACGCGTATTCGTTTCATCCTCTACATAACTAAGCACAAAACCAGAGTCTTTGCGAAGACGCGTCGCATCCGCTAGCATCCGCTGCTTCATCGTTTCTCCGCCTTGACTCAAAACCGTTTCAATCGTTAACTTCACAGTCCATCCCCCTCTCGTTTTCTTCCCTTCTCCCTTTCTGGATTTTTAGCGGGCAAGCAAACTCTGCATTGCAAACCCCTATTCTAAAAAGGTTCGTAAATTCAAAAAAGTCTTTGATGGCGGAGAATTTTCGGAACTTTTTTGGAAGGGAGAACCTTTCGGATGTTATAAAAACAGTTATGGGAATTCGTATTAAATGCGAATTAGAGGGCGTAAGGAAATTTTTCCCTACGCCCTCTTTGAGGCTTTAAAGGTGAGAGACCATAGGCTCGAACCGGTACCTCATAACAGTTTTTATAACAGCAATCCGAAAGGATTCGAACCCCAAAAAGAAGCCGAAAAATTCGTAGCCATCAAATATATATTCTTTTATTTTAGTATTTCGCTAACTCTTGTTGTAATAGTTGGTTTACAACGCCAGGGTTTGCTTTCCCTTTCGTTTGCTTCATGATTTGCCCAACTAAAAATCCAACAGCACGGTCTTTACCATTCTTGAAGTCTTCAATCGACTGTGCATTGTTCGCCAACACATCTTGAATAATCGGTAATAACTGAGCAGGATCACTCAATTGAATCATACCATGTTTTTCAACAACGCCTTTTGCCGTTCCGCCTTCTTCTGCTAATAACAAGAAGACTTTCTTCGCTAATTTCGAACTGATGGTTCCGTCTGCGATTAATTGAATCATTTCTGCTAAGCTTTCTGGCGTTAACTTCAAGTCTTTCAATTCTAATTTCTTGCTGTTCATGTGCGCTGAGATGTCACCCATTAACCAGTTTGACGCTTGTTTAGGATCGGCACCAGCCGCAACTGTTGCATCGAAGAAATCAGACATTTCTTTTGTTAACGTTAATACCATTGCATCGTATTCTGGCAAGCCAAATTCGCTCACATAACGTTCACGACGTTTGCTTGGCATTTCAGGAATTGACGCACGCACTTCTTCAATCCATTCATTTGAAATATGGAAGTTTGGTAGGTCTGGTTCTGGGAAGTAACGGTAGTCACTTGAACCTTCTTTAACACGCATTAAGATGGTTTGACCAGTCGCATCATCAAAACGACGTGTTTCTTGTAGGATTTCTCCTCCATTACGTAGAACGTTCGCTTGACGAACTTCTTCGAACGCTAACCCTTTACGTACGTTGTTAAATGAGTTTAAGTTTTTCAACTCTGTTTTTGTACCGAATTTTTCTTGACCATAAGGACGAATTGAAATGTTCGCGTCACAACGCATTGAACCTTCTTCCATCTTCACGTCAGAAACACCCGTAAACATGATGATTTGACGAAGTGCTTCAAGGTACGCATAGGCTTCTTCAGGAGAACGCATATCTGCTTCTGATACGATCTCAATCAGTGGAGTTCCTTGACGGTTTAAGTCCACATATGAGAATCCGTCTGTTCCGTGCGTATTTTTACCCGCATCTTCTTCTAAGTGGACACGTTCAATACGAATACGTTTTGTTTGTCCTTCTACTTCGATATCAATCCAGCCATCATGACCGATTGGGTAATCGAATTGAGAGATTTGGTACGCTTTTGGATTATCAGGGTAGAAATAATTTTTACGGTCAAATTTTGTATCTTGTGAAATGGTACAGTTCAACGCAAGAGCTGCACGCATCCCGAATTCTAACGCGCGTTTATTCACGACAGGAAGTACCCCTGGATATCCCCAGTCGATCACGTTTGTATTTGTATTTGGTTCAGCACCGAAATGCGCTGGTGATGGAGAGAACATTTTTGAATCAGTTTTTAATTCAACGTGGCACTCTAAACCAATAATTGTTTCAAAGTTCATGTCATTGTTCCTCCTTATAATTGTGGGCGGCGTAAGTAGTAATCATTTGCTTGTTCAAATGCATACGCTGCTTGGTAAATCGTTTTTTCTTGGAAGTAATTTCCGATTAATTGAATTCCGACTGGTAGGCCTTCGTTTGTGAAGCCAGCAGGAACTGAAATCGCTGGTAGCCCAGCTAAGTTTACAGGAACTGTTAATAAGTCTGCCATGTACATTGCGATTGGGTCGTCACTGTGTGCGCCTAATCCGAATGCGGCAGAAGTTGTTACAGGTCCTAATATTAAATCATAGTTTTCAAATACTTTTGCAAAGTCTTGTTTGATTAAAGTACGTACTTGACCCGCTTTCTTGAAGTATGCATCGTAGTAACCAGAACTTAAGCTAAATGTTCCAAGCATGATACGACGTTTTACTTCCATTCCGAACCCTTCAGAACGGCTCTTCACGTATAAATCTTCTAATGTTTCTGCTTCTGTTGAACGGTGACCGTAACGGATTCCGTCGAAACGTTGTAAGTTAGAAGAAGCTTCTGATGAAGCGATGATATAGTACGCTGGAATACCGTATTTAGAGTGAGGTAGGCTCACTTCTTCTACGATAGCCCCCATTTCGCGGTATTGGTCAGCCGCTTTTAAGACAGCTGCTTGAACTTCAGGGTCCACACCTTCCGCAAAATATTCTTTTGGTAACGCGATACGCATGCCTTTGATGTCACCTGTTAATCCTTTATGGTAAGCAGGCACTTCTTGTGGCACACTTGTTGAATCGCGGTGATCATAACCTGAAATCGCGCTTAATACTAAGGCGTTATCTTGAACGGTACGTGTAAATGGTCCGATTTGGTCTAAGCTTGACGCAAAGGCAATCAAACCGTAACGAGAAATACGACCATAAGTTGGTTTCATCCCAACAATCCCTGTGAAACTTGCAGGTTGGCGGATAGAACCACCTGTATCAGAACCAAGTGAAGCTAGTACTTCGCCTGAAGCAACCGCTGCGGCAGAACCACCTGAAGATCCACCAGGAACTTTTGTTAAGTCCCACGGATTTTTTGTTTTCTTGAAGTAAGAAGTTTCTGTTGAACCACCCATGGCAAATTCGTCCATGTTTAATTTACCAACGTTCACCGCACCTTCTGCTTTTAATAATTCCATTACGTGCGCGTCGTAAATTGGGTTGAAGTCTTCCAACATACGGCTTGAAGCAGTTGTTAAAAGATCGCGAGTGACGATATTGTCTTTAATCCCGATTGGAAGACCTTGAAGAGAAGCTTCTTCGCCGTAGCCTTTTTCATCAGCAGCGGCTGCTTGTTGCAGTGCTTCTTCTTCATTTAATGTCACGAACGCTTCTACTTTAGGTTCTAAAGCATGGATACGTTCGAATGTTTCTTTTGTTAATTCCACAGAAGTGAATTCTTTATTACGAAGGCCTTCGTGAAGCTCAACTAATGTTTTGTTTTCAATAATACTCACGCTTCACCCTCCTCGTTTTCACCCATAATTGCAGGCACTTGAATAAATCCATCTTCGCTTGTTTTCACATTACGCATTAACAAGTCGCGGTCTGTTCCTTTTTCAGCAACATCTTCACGCATCACATTCACTAATGGATATCCGTGAGTTGTGACAGGCACACCCGTTGTATCTACTTCGTTTAATTGTTCCACCATATCAATGATATCGCTCATTTGTTCTGTAAAATGAAGGATTTCATTGTCGGCAAAAGTTAGCTTTGCAAGTTTGGCAACGTGTCTAACTTCTTTTTCCTCAATGGCCATGTTTTTTCCTCGCTTTCAAAATCATTACTTTACTATTGTAAAAGGCACTTCTGCCTCCGTCAACGTTAATCAAAGATATGGTAGGTGAAGACACCTTGCGACATATCTTGCAGTAAGAACGCCTCTACTCCATTGATTGAACTGATTCGAACTTCTACCGGTGTTGTTTTCGGTAAGTATTTATTCGCAACGTCTGTTACGTGCTGTGCTAAAGCGATAATTTCTGATTCGCCATAGAATTGCGTCATGATATTCACGACCATCTTCTTAGCCACATTATCTTGATACATCACGCGAGCCGTTACTCCTGAGAGGTTCGGGAAGAAGTTTTGCACTTCTGTTCTAAAGTTTTCAAATGCTGTTGACTCTTCTGTCGCAGATTCGTTCACTAATGGAAGCACAACTACTTTTTGGTTCACGTTTGACCAGTTTGTAATCTCTGTTCCTTCTACTGAAGTTGCTTCAAGAACGTATACCCCACCGCCGATATCATCTTTAGACGTTTGACGGAACACTCCAAATACGATTGGCACAGCCTTCAATGCATCATTTTGACGCAGTCTTGTTAGGATTGTGTTGGCAATCGCTTTGGCTTGTTCGATCATCGCTTCATTTGAGATTTCTGTTTCGGCGTCTTTGCCATCGTTCGTGTAGTAATCCACACTATTCATCGCAATCCCGATACTAATCCCACCTAATTCAAAGTTGTTTTCTGTTTGAATCATGTAGTCTTGTTCGAGGATTTGCGCTAAATAAATTGGCGCACGACCTGTTGGAGACGTATCTCCGTTATCAGCAGGGTTTAACCCGTCTGGATTTTTATCACTCTTACGCGCAATCCATTTTGCAGTTGTTTCCGCATCGATGATTTGGCCTTCTCTGAAGAAGTATTGGTTCGTTGGGAACACGCTTCTTGAAAGGTCAATCAATCCTGTTTCAAAGTTCTTTAAGTTGAACCCTGTGTTTAAGCTTAATGTCGCACCGCGGTTTTGGCTCACTTCGTATTTACCATTTGTGATAAGCGCGCGGTAAAAATTGTTTGATAATTGATTTGTTGTTGATTGTACTACTTTTGTATTGGAATCTTTATTGGTATTCGTGCTAGGTTGATTCGCTCTTGTAACGTCTGCACAGGCAGCAAGCGAAATCACACTGGCTAATCCAAGTAATCCCAATCGTAATTTCTTTCTCATGTGACATCCTTTCTATGCAAGAGAATCGAGAAACTGTTGCTCACTCCAAACTTCGATACCAAGGTCATTGGCCTTCGTTAATTTACTTCCGGCAGAATGACCCGCAATCACCACGTCCGTTTTCTTAGAAACAGAACCAGTCACTTTGGCGCCAAGCGATTCGAGTTTTTCTTTTGCATCTTGTCTTGTTAATTGTTCTAAAGTCCCTGTTAATACGACCGTCTTACCGCTGAGGACGTGTCCTGAGGCAGCTGAGTCGTCTTTTGTCACTCCAAGATAGGTCATATTCACGCCACTATCTTGCAATTCTTGAATTAATTCTTGAACAGATGGTTGTTCAAAATAAGTTTTTACACTATAAGCAATAATATCACCTAAACCATCAATTTCCAACAATTGTTCAATGCTCGCCTCTTTCAAAGCTGTCATCGTTTTAAAATGTTGCGCTAATTCTTTCGCCGCCTTGGTTCCGACATGACGGATTCCAAGTCCTGTAACGAGGCGTTCCAATGAGTTTTCTTTACTCTTCTCAATTGCTTCAAGAATATTTTCTGCGCTCTTTTGTTGAATTTTATCTAACGCTAATAGCTGGTCTAGTGTTAATTGATATAAATCTGCCACATCGAGAACAAGCCCTTCTTCAAAGAGTTGCTTAATGACACGTGGCCCAATTCCACTCATATTCATCGCATTTCGTGAAACAAAGTGGCTTAACCCTTCTGTCAATTGAGCAGAACATTTTGGATTCAAGCAGCGAATCGCCACCTCTTCTTCCAAATGTTCTAATTTTGCATGACAGACCGGACAAGTCGTTGGAAACTCGTACGGCTGACTCGTTGCAGGACGTTTCTCTAAAATTACGCGTGTGACTTCTGGAATAATGTCTCCAGCCTTATGAATCACAACGGTGTCTTCTAGACGAATGTCGCGCTCCTTAATCAAGTCAATATTATGCAAGCTCGCACGGCGCACCGTCGTTCCTGCTAGTTGAACGGGATCCATCACCGCAGTTGGCGTTACAACCCCCGTACGCCCAACCGTCCACTCGATATCGCGGACAATCGTTTGCGCTTCTTCTGCCGGGAATTTATACGCAATCGCCCAACGTGGTGCTTTCACGGTAAATCCGATTTCTTCTTGAGCGGCAAAGTCATTCACCTTAATCACCATACCGTCAATTTCATATGGTAAATCTGGACGCTTCGCTGCAATCGTCTCAATGTAATTCCAGACTTCATCAATCGTTTGGCATTTTAAGCGCTCTGGATTTGTGACAAAGCCAATCTCTGCCATTTTTTCTAATAGCTCTTCTTGGGTTGAAACATTAAGTTCTTCCACACTTGGACTGCTATAAAGAAATACGGATAAGTTTCGCTTCGCCGCAATTTTTGGATCGAGCTGACGAAGACTTCCTGCCGCCGCATTTCTTGGGTTAGCAAAAACTTCGAGTCCTTCTTCTTCACGCGACTGGTTTAGTGCTACGAATGCTTTTTTCGGCATATAACATTCCCCGCGCACTTCGATATTCCAAGGTTCTTTTAGAGAAAGTGGCACAGATTTAATCGTGCGAACATTCCCTGTTACGTCTTCCCCAGTCGTTCCGTCACCACGAGTCGCTCCGAGTACGAGCTGTCCGTTTTGATACGTCAACGCGATAGAGAGTCCATCGATTTTCAATTCACACACATATTCAATCGCACGGTTCGTTAATTTACGAAGACGCGCATCGAATTCTTCCAAGTCTTCTTTTGAGAAAGCATTTGAAAGGCTGAGCATTGGATTCGTGTGCGTCACCTTCTGGAACTGGTCGAGCACTTCTCCACCCACACGCTGCGTAGGCGAATCAGGCGTCACGAATTCCGGATGTTCAACTTCAAGCGCCACTAGTTCATGATATGCCTTGTCGTACTGTGCATCGGTTGCAGTAGGCTTATCCTCCACATAATACTCATGACTCCAACGATTTAATTGTTCTTTTAGCTCTTCAATTCTTTGTTGAATCGTTGTACTCATCTTCATCCTCTATTCTTCGATTTTTTCGATTGGGGCAAAACTTGCAAGGAGTCGTTTAATCCCCATTCCTGCAAAGGCCACATCTAACTCTTGGCGGTCCCCTTCACCAGTAATGCGGACAACGGTTCCTGTTCCCCATTTTTTATGTGACACTTTCATGCCCACAGTCCATCCATCTGTTGAAGATGAACTTGCTTGTGGCTTATCCGCACGTTGAATACGCGCTGGTGTCGTTTGTTTCTTTTGTAAATAGCCACCGCCATTAGACGATTGGCTACTTGAGCGATAGCGGTCAAATAATCCTCCGCCACCTGTTGATGACGTAGACTGAGAGGTGCTACGTGCTCCATACGATGACGTTTGGCTACGCGTTCCATAAGAAGATTTCGAATCGTTCGTATAGAAACTGCTTGAGTAATACGAATCACTCACCGTTACGCCTTCTTTTTCTAATAAGCTGTCATCAATTTCTTGCATGAATCGTGACTCACGATAGTTTTGTGTCTTCCCGTAAAGAAGTCGTGAGTACGCACGGGTCATAAAGAGTTTCTTCTCAGCACGGGTAATCCCTACATATGCCAAGCGACGTTCCTCTTCTTCGCCATCTTCTTGGAGTGATCGTCCTGATGGGAAAATCCCGTCTTCCATTCCGACAAGGAACACAACCGGGAACTCAAGTCCTTTTGCCGCGTGCAAGGTCATTAAGGTGATTTGAGAAGCGCTCGTTTCTTCTTCGCTTTCCATATCTGTCACTAGTGACAAGTCTGTTAAGAATTGGACGAGTGGTGATTCTTCAGCCTCTGTATCGAGTCGTTGTTCTTCGAACTCTTTGGCTACCGATAAGAACTCACGCATGTTATCGATACGCGCATCGGCTTCCATCGTACGTGCTTGTTCAAGGGCTGTAATATACCCTGATTTTGTCATCACTTCTTCAATCAAGTCTGTTAATGTCACAAACTCTTGCATCTTCGTTAAATCGGCGATGAGTTGTGCAAAATCAGCTAATCCCTTACCTGCTTTTCCAGAAATGCCGTTTAACGGACTTCCGGCTGCTTCAAGTAGCGAGAAACTATGCATTTCGGCAAAGAGAGCGAGTTTTTCGATACTCTTATCTCCGATACCGCGTTTTGGCGCATTCACCACACGTCTGAAACTAAAGTCATCCGTTGGGTTCACTAGTAGTCGTAAATAAGCAAGAAGGTCTTTAATTTCCATGCGTTCATAGAAACGCTGGCCTCCGACCATCTTGAATGGCATATTCGCCTTTAGTAAATCTTCTTCAAGAGTACGTGACTGCGCGTTACTTCTGTAAAGCACCGCAAAATCGCTATAGTCATACCCGTCGAAGTTCACCATTTTTTGAATCGTGCTGATGACATAACGAGATTCATCATCCCCAGAAAAGGCGCAGTAATACGTGATTTTCTCACCTGCTTCATTGTCGGTCCACAATTCTTTCGGCTTACGATTCACATTATTTTCAATGACTTGGTTGGCTGCTTTTAAGATGGTCTTTGTCGAACGGTAGTTTTGCTCGAGAAGGACCACTTTGGCATCCGGATAATCTTGTTCAAATGACAAGATGTTTTCCATATCAGCCCCACGCCATCCGTAAATACTTTGGTCGGCATCCCCTACAACGCAGATGTTTTTGAATTTATCTGCAAGGAGCTTCACCAATAAGTATTGCGCGTGGTTGGTATCCTGATACTCATCCACGTGGATATAGTGGAATTGTTGTTGGTAATAATCCAACACCTCTTGATGTTCTTGGAATAATTTCACGGTCAACATGATAAGGTCATCGAAGTCTACCGTCATATTTTTTCGCATTTCTGCTTGATACTCTTTATAACATTTCGCATAAATTTGGCTCACATAGTCCAAATGGTTCTTCGCAAATGTTTCAGCATCTTCGAAATTATTTTTCGCATTACTGATGCTTGCCAACACCCCACGTGGCTCAAAGCGATCCGTATCGATATCGAGCTTTTGCATAATTCGTTTCATCGCTGAAAGTTGGTCGCCTGAATCGATAATCGTAAACGACTTGGCTAACCCGATATTCTCACAGTAACGACGAAGGATACGCACGCACATCGAGTGGAAAGTTGATACCCACATGTCTTGTGCCTGTTCTCCGACAAGTGCCGCCACACGCTCTTTCATCTCGTTGGCCGCTTTATTCGTAAACGTAATCGCTAAAATATTCCACGGTTGTACCGCTTCTTCTGCCAAAATATAGGCCATGCGGTGGGTTAACACACGCGTCTTCCCACTCCCCGCGCCAGCCATGACTAGAAGTGGCCCTTGCGTATGCATGACCGCTTCTTTTTGGCGAGGGTTCATTCCCTTAATTAAATCACTCGAATTTTTCACAACTCTGTCCTTTCGTAAAGGTTATTGAACGTTGAAAAATAAGTCTGTTACTTCAATTTCTCTGAGTAAATCCACACTTGAAGCTCCGCGTAGTCGAATCACACCAAGCACGTCAGTTGCGCGTTTTGGTGTTAATTGGAAGAACTCGAAGTCCCATTGTGGTTTCAATAACGTTAATAAACTTGCTTTTTCCATCATCGATTCGTAAATTGGCACGATGATCATTTCTTCTTTGATTTCTTTGTATTCGATTGGCAGCCCTGTTGCCACGCGCACAAGAATTTCAGACATGCTATGGCCTAAGAAGGCGCTGCTGAACTGTTGTTGCACGAGTGGTAATTGGTTAACCCCATCCACATAGAAAATACCGTTATTTCCCATCTTCACTTGAATCGAAAGAATGGTCGTTCCAGATAAATTATCCATAATCTTGAAGGCGATGCGTTTCAATTCTTGCACCCATTCTGGATTTAGTCGACGAGAAACGATACTGTATTTTAATTTACCCGTGATGTAGACATCTTCTGAAATCGGAAGGACTGTCACGCGGTCTTCGTAGTCACGTACAACGGTCACTGTAAAATGACGTTGCGCTGGGACGAAGGCTGTTAACATACATGGGCCTTCTTCTAGTTTTTCAAGAACGCGCTCTTCAAAGTCTTCATCGTAAAGCTCTAACTTTTCTTCCACGCGATTCTTCACAAGATTGCTTTCTAAGTACGCTGGAAGGCCGATACTCTGGACAATCGAAGGTAATTCGCCGACCGTTGTCACTAAGCTGTATGGTGCAAGGTTAATCGCATGCGTATCTAAGAATAATTTTTCAACTGTACGATTTTGCGAAATCTCTGCCAGTTCAAACGATTGATAATAGCGAGTTTTGCTGCTGATCTCGTAAAGCACATCGACTGGCACTAAGTTTGTTAATAATAAAACCGTGTCTACTTTTTCTGCGAAATCTAATAACGCCTCACGGTCTTTGTAAGAAGAGACGATTTCATACTCAGCCATCGAAATAGCCGCCTCGTTCGATTGGTGGTAGCAGTACACAACGTACCCCATTTTTCTTGCTTCGCGAGCGATGGATGCGACTTGCTCATCTCCACCGATAATTCCGATGATGGCTCCTGGTAATAACTGACTCATTAATATCCTCTCCTTTACTAATCCGTTTGAACGTTACGAACTCTTTCGTACGGACACGGTTGTTTCTTCTGTTGGTAATTGATCGTATTTATATAATTCATGCTCTTCAATCATTTGAATAAGCTTTTGCGCATAAGTTGGATCGGTCGCATAACCTGCATCTTGCAAGGCTTGTGCCGCTTGTTTGTAGTTTCTAGCCCCAAGCACCTTGTGATAGAGTGTTGGGTCCCAGTCCACACCGTACGCTAATAATTGGGCATGGGCTTCAACTGATTCTGCCCAGCTTTCATACACGCGGAACCGCCCATTAATCGTAATCCATGTGTTGTTCACGAATTCTGCGGTTTCTAGGATGACATTGGGTTCAGTAGCAGACCCTTTCACGCCGTATAAATTATAATATTTACTTGCTAATAAACTCTCTCCCCAGTTCGATTCAAGAATCGCTTGCGCTAAACTCACACTTGGCAACACGCCATAGTCTTTATACGCTTGTTGCGCCGCTGGGATGAGTACTTTTAAAAATTCATCTTGTGTCACATGTATTTCCTGTGGCTCGGATTTATGTTCAGATAACCATGTGATGGTCCCGGCCAAAAGAACGCTTGCTACAGCTACGATGAGAAGTCCCGTCAATTTCGATAATGACTTGAACCACTCGACAAGATGAAAGACGAATTTATTTTTTCTTTTCTTTCTTTTCGCCACAGTTTCACCACTTTCTTTATCTTTTCAATTTTATCATAAAATGGCCTATAAAAAAATGGATACCCCCTTGTTTCCAAAGAGAGTATCGCATTCATTTTGCAAACTTCTATTCCTCTAAAGTAGATTCTGGAACAAACGCATTTTTGCTATATTCCAAATACTTTTGTTGTGCTTTTTCATCATGCATCCATTCAAGGAGCGCTTGTTTTTTCGTACCGATTTGTTTATGGGTAATTCCTACCACACGAATCTCAATAATATCTTGGTAACTCCAGTGACCATATGCCGTTGCCACACGTAAAATCGTAACATTTTCCTTGAATTTACCCTTGCTGACAGCAGCCGTTTTCCAATCCACACGGACATTTTCTTGACGAATCCAGCGACTCGCAATCGCCACCTTCAAACGTAAATATTCAGCCACTGGGTCTGAAGCGACTTCCGGAAGCACATCTGCATTTCGAGCGACTTTATTCGCGAGCATCCACTCATAATCCGTAAACAGGCGTGCGATTTTTTGCAGATTTTCTGCCTTCAATCCACGTTCCCCGTTCTTCCATCTCGTCCAACTTTGGCCACTAATCCCCAATTCTTCTGTATAAAATGCCTTTTCTGAGACATAACGTTCTCTAACAGCGTTCACTACAATTAATACAAATGCTTCATGCATCTTCATCACCTCTTGAACACATTATACACCTATTAGGTGCATTGTTCAATAACTCTACCATTTTTTAAACACATATATTATAATAGCGATATCTAAAAAAAGCAGAGGTGAGAGCGTGCCACAATCGTCAAATAATCCATTCCATATCGGACTTCGTACTTTTAAAACAGCCGTGTCTGTGTTTATTTGCGTGGTTTTATTTAGAGTCTTACATCGTGGTTCGCCAATGTTAGCCGCCTTGTCCGCTATTTTCAGCTTGCGAACAGACCATCAACAAACGTTTAAATTCGCACTTTCTCGTTGTATCGGAAATACAACCGGCGGAGTCGTGGCTATCATCTTATTCTACGTAAGAGCCGTTCTCCCATTTCCAGAATATACCGATTTACTACTGGCACCTGCTGGTATCGTAATAATTATTTTATTCTGTAATCGATTCAACAAGACCGGTGTGATTAACTCATGCGCCACTTTCCTTGTCATCTTCTTCAATATAGAGGCAGGCCAAAATACCGCCTACGCGATTCAACGAATTCTCGATACAATTATCGGAGCGCTCATTGCGATTGGGGTAAACCACTTACTACCAAATCCGCATCTTAAAGAACAACAATCTTAAATAGAAAGAGTTCTACCACACTGGTAGAACTCTCTTTTTGTACTTATTTTTTTATTTCATACGCATCATGCCGTACATACGTGTATCGATAAAGAACACATCATCCTTCACATCAATCGTCTTCGAAAGAAGAATGTCTTTTGTTTCCATTGATTGCACACGTAGCGTTGGTTTGCCATCGACAAGAGTAATCATCACAAGATTGCCTTTGTTCAAGTACACTTGTGGCGCATAGACATCTGTTTCAGTCGTAAAGGCTTCTTCTAGTTTCTGTGCCCCTGCATTAAGAACATAGTATTTTGTCTCGTTATTTTTGCGTTCACTTGCTTTCACATACGTATCCGACCCAGTAAATGCAGGCACCTCATCTGCCAACGCAATATAGGCTTTGTCTCCCACTGTGTATAGAATCGATTGTACCGCACTCATGCCCTGTTCAGGTGTGATTTCTGTAAACTTCTCTGTCTCAGCATCAAAAGTCATTAAGCGGAATTTTTCATCTCTTGAATACATACTCTTAAACAGCAGCACTTGTGGGTCATACATGCGAGAGCTCTTGGCTTCTCCCCATGCAATCGAAGCGTATTCCTCTGGTAATTTCACGCGTTTTGCCGGAGTTGTTGCTCCCGTTTCTAAGTTCACAGAGAATGTTACTAAGAAATAGGTTGGTGCTTTCGAGCCTCTATTTTCATACTCAGGCATCGGAACCACTCCATACACGGTATTGCCTTTTCTATAGAAAGTGACATCCGTGATGAAATGACTATCGTCCCCGCGCACTTCTTTCGTAATCGGAACCGATACAGTTGTGACCTTCTTCGTCTCTTTATTGATGATACTAAAATTCACTTTTGGATCTGTTGTGCTTTCAAAGCTATAAGTCAAGCCGTATAGAAGGTCATACCCCTTAAACGCCACCAGATTGTCATAATTTGGACGGTCTGTAAAAGAAAAGTCAGCCAATCTCTTTTTCGTTTGGAAGTTGTAGGCATTCTCGGAAAATCCAACACGTTTTACGTCTCCATCTAAAAGTGCATACTCTGCGCCCTTAGACGACGTCAAATCATCTGTGGAATACGACATTTCAAAGGTTGCTCCGTCGACTAATTTTTTCTCTTCATCGGTTAATTGAATCGATACCGGAGCAGGCTTCACTTCTTGATACGCTGCGTGCCCAGCTGTTGCTAGAAACACAAGTCCACTAAAGGCAAATACTGCTGTTGCAAATTTACTTGATTTCATGATAACCCCTCCTTACACACTAACCTTATGATTTAATAAATAATCGCTTAGTAGCATATTTAAAACAATCCAAATGAGCATGCTACCGATTAAAAAGACCATCGCTTCATTTCCAATTAAACGAACGACAAATTGTGTGCGCATGATAGCTGTGAATGTCACAACAATGACTAAAACGTAGAGGACGACCGAAGTTACCTTACGAACGTACCCCTTCTTCTCAACCCCAAAGACAAGAATTGCGAGTTGGAAGACCGTCACGATGAGGGCTATCCCCATCGTCAAAATGAGAAGAAACTGCACCGCATATTGTGGCACTAGAAGCGGCATTGCCATAGAGTTTGTCACAAGCGACCATGGTGTGATGTGGTACTGTGCAAACTCTGGAATAAAGAAGCTTGTGAGGTAGTAGTTTAAGAACACCCCAACTACTTGAACGGCTTGTAAGAAGAACGTAATCACAAGCATTGTTAATAATTTAGCCCAGTAGATTCCAAAACGGGATCCTGGAAGCATGAGTAGACGGTAAATAAATGAGCCTTTGCTGCTCCATTCTCTCGACCAAATCACTGCCGAGTAAACCAAAATCGCTGTTCCCGCAAAGAACACTGGAAGTCCGATTGAGAGTTGGTCTAGCACGACTTGTTTCACGATATCAGGACTCACAATGCGCAATTGTCCGGTTAATAACCCAGTCGTCGCAAGGGTCTTCACCTTCAACCCTAGTTGCAATAAGATTTGAAGTAAGGCCACCACGAGGATGAATCCTTTCGCCTGGCCGATATTATAAATCGTTAAGTTGATGACTTTCTTCATGGTAAGTATACCTCCCTCATCACATCGACAATTGATTTGCCCTCTTCTTCGCGGACTTCTTCTGGATAGAATTCCTTCACTACACGTCCATCGTTTAAGAGCACTGCTTTATCGACGATATACTCAATATCATTAATTTCATGCGTTGTAATCAATACGCCCCGTCCATCAAGTAGGTCGCTTGTAAACACACGCGCGATTTCTTCACGGGTAAACACGTCGATTCCTGAAAATGGTTCGTCCATCAAGATGTAATCTGTATCCAGCCCCATCCCGAGAAGCAAGTTCAGTTTAGCAACATTCCCTTTCGAGAGTGATCGTACTTCATCTTTTAAATTCAAACGGAAAAAGTCTAATAAATGTCTTTCCTTTTGACGATTCCAGTTTGGATAGAACGTGCGCATAAAATCAATTGCCTCGTCCACTGTTTGGTCTGGAGAAATAATCGAACTATCTGTAATGTAGCTCACCTTTTCCGCAAACACTTTACGGGCTGGCATATCATCGATAACAACTTTCCCTTTATCAAATGGTAATAGTCCTGCAATACAGTTCATAATCGTTGTTTTCCCAATTCCGTTGACACCAATAAGAGCCGTCACTTCCCCTTTTTTCGCGTTAAATGAGATGTCATTCAACACTTGTTTCTTTCCAAATCTCTTGCTTAAGTTTTGAACAGTTAACATAGTACCGCTCCTTCCTTACAATTGTTTTTTGAGATGTTCGATAACATCTTCTGCAGTTAAGTTGAGAGGCTTAATCGCTTCTGTAAAGCTTCCAATCGCCTCATCTAACATTTCATCTTTTAGTTGCTCAATCCGTTCTACATCTTCTGTCACACGACTCATGACATTATTTCCAGTCGTAATCAACCCCATGACCTCCAATTCATGAAAGGCACGTTGGACCGTATTGGGATTCACTTGCATGGTTTGCGCAAATTCACGCCGACTCGGCAGCTCTTGGCCTGCTTCCATTCTGTGGGAGGCAATTTCCGCTTTGAAATAGGCGATTATTTGCTCGTAGACCGGACTTCTTTTATCAAATACGATCATTAGTAACTCCTTTCTTTGATTCCCAATCAGTGTATTAACCGGTTAATACACTTACCTTTAACTGTATTATGCGCTTAGTACACTCAAATGTCAATAGCGTTTTCAAAAATATTTTTAAAAAATAAAAAAGACGACTCAAAATCGAGTCGTCTCCACGGTTATTGTAATTTTAATTTTACCATTTCTTGCAAGATGAGGTTCGCTAATTCTGCTGCCCCTGTATCGTTTGGATGAATTTCGTCTTCAAAGAGCCATTGTTTTGTATGCCCTTTGGCGTAAGTTCCCCAGTCGATTAAATGAACGTTTGGATAACGTTCTGCAGCTGCTTTTAACTGCTCATTCACTTCTTTAGCCCATTTAATTTCATAACCGGCTGTGACTAAGAAGATTTCACGGTTCCCCGTTGCTTGAATCAGAGAATCGATTTGAGAAGCCGCAAAAGCCCCATTCGAACCGAGGACGAATACCACGGTTTGAGAAAGTCGACCTTGTTGCGCAAGCTTCTGAACGATTGGCGTACTGTAATACAACTGACGTCCCACTTCTCCGTCCACATAGGCATTCGGGAAGACTTCGCGAAGTTTATTCGCAGACGCTAGTAACACTGAGTCACCCACAAACGTAATCGGCGTTTGCTTCACCTGCTGTTCCGTGTTGGCTTTCGCTTCATTACTAATCGTCGTTGTTCCTTCTGTTGTCGGTTCGGCCGTCGTCTCTTGTAAGAGCGCTTGGTTTTGACGAATCTTCTCCTCAACCTCTTGTACGGCTGAGTTTTGATTCTTTTCTTGTGCAAATCCAAGACCTGCAAGCCCGATACAAATCACATACATGAGTGAGAACACGAGTCCAAATTGCTTCATACCTTTTGGAAGATTCGATTTTCCATAGGCCGTTAAATTATACGGACTATGCGCTTGTCCAATCGGAAGAACGAAGCGGTCTCGTTCAAACAGTTGATACGTGATTTCCGCCATCACAAAAATTAATGCAAATTGAATTCCTACTGATAACCACTGTTCATTAATCTCACGTAAAAACGTTGGCGCAATCAGATGAATCGGATAGAACCATAAGTAGTATGAGAAACTTCTCTTTCCAAAGAACGTAAATCCTTTGAAGCTGAAGAGGTAATGAACCCCCACACCCTCGCGAATCGTACAAGAGAGAAGAAGCATCATCACAAAAGATGAAATAAACATCATCATATAATACACTTCTGCTTGCGTTCCATTGAACGTTGTAAACATCCAGCCTAAAGCTCCTAAACAAATGAGGCTCAATGCGTTTGGAACAACAGAGCCTGATTCTCGCTCAGGAAGTAGTAATTTTCCTTCATGAATGTAACTAAGTAATGCCCCGAATGTGAACGAAAACAGACGCGTTGATACTAAGTAGTACACATGAGACGGATCTTGTTCAAACCAATAGAGTGCTGCCATTCCCGCTGCAGACGCGAGCGTCAAGAATGCGAGTAACGCGAACTCCTGCATTCTGAGGAAGTTCAATTTCTTCATCAGTTTTCGAAGCAGATACCCTACGATTAATAATTGCACATAAAGGGATACATACCAGAGATGCACAAACGGACTCGGATTCGCCGATTGCACAAAGTATGATTGTTGAGAGAAAATTTGATAATCATTATTCACGAAGAATATTGCCGAAAGCGCCATGCCTCGGATATTAGAAAGTAATTGCGGTGCCGCCACGAATAAAAACGCGACCGTCACGACAATCATAAAGAGCATCGGGAAGAACATTCTCTTCAAACTTCTCACTGGGAAACGCTCTTTATAATCTTCCGCGAATGTTTTGATATTATTCCGGAACGTCAAGTAGCCTCCGACCACTAAAAATCCATTAACGGCTAAAAATCCGCCCGGTAATAAATGTTGGAAATAATAATATGTAATAATTGCTAGTATAAAAAAACCTTTCAAGCCATCGAATGCCGCACTCCGTTTTTTCTCTTTTTGCTTGGGAGGATGTGGGTGCGTCGGTGCTTGAGAAGGTGTTGTTTGATAATTCATAGTCCCCACTGTTTTTCTCCATTCCTAAAACTCCTATTTATTATAGCTCAAAACCACTACACTTGGATACTAGGAACATTACATTTTTGTTAATTTTAAGAAAACAGTTTCCAGTTGTTTCTGAAGCGTGAACAAAGGTCCATTGTGTCTATAAAAAACACAAAAAAAGCTAGGCAAAAATTCGCCTAGCTTTCTCGCTTTAAATTTTAGTGTTCTGAAGCACCACTTGTTGCATCTACTGCTTGTGCTTGAGCTGGAGCTGAGTGTCCGCTATCTGAAGCACCACTTGTTGCATCTGCTGCAGGAGCTGGAGCTGAATGTCCGCTGTTTGAAGCGCCACTTGTTGCGTCCGCTACAGGTGCAGCACCATTTGCGCTTACTAAACGTTGGCCAGTTGTTTGTAAGTACCAATCTAACCATGGTTTGAAGTCAAATACGATTTCGTTGATTCCAGCGTAAGAACCATCAGGATAGTACATTGCTTGGTAGTTGTGTACGTTGATGATTTCTGGTGGAGTGTTTGGAACGATTGTACGGAAGTAATCCACGTTACCTGCACGTAAGTTCGCAATGAGGTATTCCACATTTTTGAATGTACGTGGTGGGTGAACTGTTCCTAAACGGTTACCAGATTGAGCTGGCACACGTGGAGCCAACATTTTGTTTGCTGGTTTGTTGAAGTTATAGTACAAGAATTGGTTGTTGTCATCGGCATATGTCACTTCAAATGGTAATGCTTTTAAGAACATATCGATTTGGTCAACCGTTAATAAACCGTGGTCTAAGCGAACATAGTCGTTTCCTTGAGCAGCACCAACGATTTCACTTGCTTTTTCAACCCATTCTGGATCATCTGGATCTACGCCTTGAACTGTTGTTGCAATTGGGTTTGTGCAGTCTAAATCTTCTGGCGGTGTTGGTAATGGTTTGCGTAACACTTTTACAACCTCCACATATTTCACGAAGTTTTCTAAGCATGAACGTAAGAACGCTACTGTTCCTTCGCTCTTAATGTTTCCTTCTTCATCAAATGCTTCTTTTGCTTTTCCTAATAAGAATTCGTTCCCTGGTAATACATATGCGTTTACCCCTGGAGCGTCCAAGATTTTACGTAAATGCACTTGCGCACGTGAAGTCCCTTGATCATAGTGAGAAGCTCCCATAATCATGACAGGTTTGTTTTCGAATGGGTGTAAGTTGAATGACATCCATTCTAATGTGCTCTTCAACGCAGCTGTGATTGTGTGGTTGTGTTCAGGTGTAGCGATAATCACACCATCTGCACGAATTAATTTGTTGTACATGTATTGTACTGGGAAACTCTTAGATTGATCTTCGTCTTGGTTGAACATTGGAATATCTTTAATTTCTAAGATTTCAAACTCGAATAAGTCACTGAATTTCTTTTCGATAAATTGTAATAATAAACGGTTATGCGAAAATTCCGCATTTGATCCTACGATACCAATAATTTTCATTTTCTACTGTCACTCCTTATTTTTTAGAACTGTCCCATGAGAAGTTTTTCGCTTCTTTTTCACGAGCTTCGTTTGCACGAACTAATTGTTTTGTAATTTCAATGAATAATAAGTAATCTTCGAAAATCTTTTCTAATTTTTCAACAGTTGCTGTATCTTTTAAGTTACCTTCTTCGTCGAATGCTTGTAAGGCGTGACCTAATAAGAATTCATCACTTGGTAAAACACGTGCTTTAATTTCTGGCGCGTTTAAGATTTGACGTAATTGACTTTGTGCACGTGAAGAACCTAATGTTCCGTAAGATGCCCCTGTAATCATGACAGGTTTATTTAATAATGGATAGATACCATAAGATAACCATGCTAAGGCGTTCATTAATACAGCTGGGCATGAGTGGTCATATTCTGGTGTACTAATGATGACTCCATCCGCTGCAGCGATTTTATCTGCAATTGCTTGTGCTTCTTGTGGCACTACTTTTGGAGTTGGTTTGTTGAACATTGGAATGTCTTTAATTTCGACTAGTTCAATTTCCGCCTGTTCTGAAAAATGTTTTTGAATGTATTGTAATAGTTGACGGTTTGTTGATTTTTTAGAGTTTGTTCCGACTAAACCGATTAATTTAACCATTTGAGTACTTCCTTTCGAGTAATTGAATCTTTGAAGCCAGTCCTGATGTGTAGAAGATACGATCATCTTCTAAAATCAACACAGCTTCGATGTTAGGGTGTTGTTCCACTTCGAATAAGATTTCGTGTGCTTTTTTCCCAAAAAGTCTAGTCGTCCATATCTCACAATCCACGGATTGCTTCGATACAATCGTCAGACTCGCAACGTCTGTTTCTGCTGGATATCCAGTATGAGGGTCCAAAATATGATGGTATTTCTTTCCATCCACTTCTAGTACCCGTTCGTAGACACCTGATGTCACAATCGACTCATCTTGAATCGGAAGAAGCGCCACATTTTCTCCACGCAGGAGTTTAGGGTTTTGAATTCCAATCCACCAATTCCCATCTTCATGATGAACAGCTGGCCCTAGTGTAAGAACATTCCCACCAAGATTAATGAGCGCAGAAGAGACTCCTTGCTCTTTTAGCTGCTCTATCACCAAGTCGGCAATATACCCTTTGGCAATACAACCAAGGTCGATTCGCATTCCTTCTTCCAACAGAAAAATCGTCTGACTCTCTTCATTCAGTTCGACTTTCGTTGCATCGGTCAGTTGCAGTTTGGCATTAATCTCTTCATCCGTTGGTACTCGTGCATCACTAAAGCCCACGCGCCATGTCTGAACAACTGGGCCAATCAAGATATTCATCCGACTTCCCGCAGCTAAACTGTTTTCCAGTCCTATTTTTACTAAATGAAAAATCTCTGGATGAACACAAACTGCATGTTTCCCCGCTGCCAAATTCACGGCCATTAGCTCTGAAGTTGGGTCATTTGCGCTAAAACGATGTTCATATCGCTTCAATTGCTCGAAAACTTCAGCCACTAAACGCTCGCCTTCTGGATGCGCAATTTTCAATTCGATGACGGTTCCCATCAATCGAATGGTACCTGTATGATACTGTTCCAAAACTGCCATTTCTCCTAAACGAATTTTGTGATAAAAGTCACAGAAACGCCTACACAAAAGCGTTTTCTACTCCTTACTTTGAATGTAACACAGTGGAAATTAAATTTCAAGAGCGCAGGCCCATTCTTCCCAATAAAAATATGCATAAGAAAACTATTCTCATGCATATAATCCTTATTTATTAAATTTTATTTACGGAATTGATTTGGAATAACGAATCCACAAAGGGTGATAAACACTGCCAAACTGGTTCCAATCGGAAAAATAGTTGCTGAACAAATAAGTCCGCTTAGCTTCAATAGAATATCCCACTTTATCCACCTATTACGCTGTTCCCTCAATCGTTGTAACTCGTCAGTCGGATTAACCTCAGAAACCGTTCTATAAAAACTTAATGTCGCTGTAGTGATGAGCAAAACAATGATTCCATAAAACACCTGCACGGTTGGATTATAAAAATCCATCGCAATTAGACTTGTTGCATATGGGAATAGAGAAGCAAAAAATAACATAATTACGGTCGCCCAAACTGTCTTTTGCGTAATTTTTTCAGTTCTATGAGAAAACGCATGCAGATTCACCCACATAGCCCCTAACCAGAAGAAGGACAATGCATATGCAAAAAAGTTTTCACGCAGTTCCCATAATCCTTGCCAATCAAGAGTCTTCGGTTTATCTAATTCCAATACTAAAATCGTCATAATAATGGCAATCACCGCATCAATAAATGCACTCAACCGTTCTTGCCCCATTGTTTGTCGTTCCATAAGATCACTCCTTACTACAATCACCATTTTACACTATTTCGTATCAAAAAAGCACTACAGCCGAAGCCTGCTCCTTAAGAGAAGCAATGAAACTTATTTTGATCTGTTATAAAGTTCAGGTTTCCTCGAGGGACTACAGAAAAAGCACTTTGGATTCTATAATAACAACAATAGCGACGAGTAACCGATGCGAATTAGATTCTCTTGAAAATTTATTTTCTAGAGAATCTTTGAGGCTCGGTAGGCGTAAGACCTAGGCTTACGCCGGTATAGCTGTTGTCGTTATTATGAAGATATCCAAAGGGCTTGAATGTAGTCCCTACGGGACTCCCATTAAATCTTTTTAACAAACTCAGATTTAAGTTTCATTGCGCCAAATCCATCTATCTTACAATCGATATTATGATCGCCTTCCACGATGCGAATATTCTTCACGCGTGTACCTTGCTTAATATCTTTCGGAGCGCCTTTTACTTTCAAGTCTTTGATAACTGTTACAGTATCGCCATCTTGTAATTTATTTCCGTTAGCATCGATGGCTACTGGACCTTCTTCAACTTCTGAACCAGGTTCCCATTCATACGCACATTCCGGGCATACTAATAATACGCCATCTTCGTATGTGTATTCTGAACCACATTTAGGGCAATTTGGTAATGACATTTTCATTCCTTCTTTCTTTTAAAAATTCGTCTTAACGACGTTTACGAATCATATCTAAAGGTTTCACTGGCTCAGTTACTTTCATCTTGCAAATCATCATTGCGTGAGGAGCTGCTTCGATTTCTTCGCCATTTTCATCCCATAATTGTGTTAATTCTTCTTCGTGGTGACGCATTCCTGGTCCGTAGAACTCGATATGGTCTCCGACTTTGAAGTTATTACGTTGTTGCACGGTTGCCATTTGCGTTTCTGGATCATATTCAAGCACTTGCCCAACGAAAGCATATTGAGGAATTTGACGACGTGGGCCAAATAATTGCTCTTCTTCGGTTGGAACTTGGTAGTAGAAACCAGTTGCTAATTCACGTTGCGCTGCTTTCCATAACTCGTCAATCCATTCTTGTTTACATACATAGTTATCTGGATCTTCGCAGTATGAATCAACCGCTGCACGATAAACGTTAGAAACCGTTGAAACGTAGTGAATTGATTTCATACGACCTTCAATCTTCAAGCTATCTACACCAGCTTCGATTAAGTCTGGTAAATGTTGAATCATAGATAGGTCAACGGCACTCATTGAGAATTTCTCTTCAATGCCTTCTTCGCCCGCGCCGACCATGTTCTTTTCGCCGGCAAATGGCATATCGAATAGGCCGTATTTCCAACGACAAGACTGAGCACATCCACCACGGTTAGCATCACGATGCACCATGTGGTTTGATAATACGCAACGTCCTGAATAAGAAATACACATTGCACCGTGGATAAAGGCTTCGATTTCTACATCCACTTTTTCTTGCATTTCTTTAATTTCGTCCATTGATACTTCACGCGCTAATACAACACGTTCTAATCCTTCGTCTTTCCAGAAGTTTAGCGTTTCGTAGTTGGCTGCTGAAGATTGTGTTGATAAATGGATTGGTAATCCTGGCGCTTCTGAGGCACAAATATCCATTAAGGCCATGTCACTGATGATGGCTGCATCGATACCGATGTCACGAACCGTACGGAAGAATTCTCCCGCGCCTTTTTCGTCGCCTTCGTGAGTCACCATGTTAGCGGCAATATATACTTTTGCATTATGTGCATGGGCAAAATCAACGGCTTCTTTCATTTCTGCAAAGTCGAAGTTCCCTGCACGGCTACGAAGTCCGTACGCTTCCCCACCAAGGAAAACCGCGTCAGCTCCGTATAAAATAGCTGTTTTTAGTTTTTCAAGAGTACCCGCTGGAGCAAGTACTTCAGGTTTTTTCAATATCTTTCTTCCCATTTGACTCTCTCCTATTTCACATCTTCTGGATTTAATAAGTAAAATCCTGCTTCTAGGCCACGAACTTTTGGATGGTGTGCGCGCACTTGTAATTCAAGGCTAGCGCTCTTCTCAGGAGTCCATGTACCTGCTTCGATTTCATTACGAGCATTCACGAATAATTTCGCAACTTCCACGAAATCTTGACCAGGAGCAAGAACTCCGTCTAATTTCCATTGTGGAATGCCCATTTCTGTTAGTTCTAACAAATATGGAGCAAGAGACACGTCGTTATTCGCGAAAATATGCGTTCCGTTAATGTCTTCGTAGATTGAATAGTGAGAATCTTCATCGGCAGGTTCTGATACGAATAAACCGCGACGTTTTTCAACAGATTCTTTTTTCTCAATATAGTTAAAGTAGTTATTTAACAGTGGGCGTTTTGAATGATGGATACAAGTTGCTCCGTACACTAAAACTTCGATTGGAATTTCTACACCTGCTGCCAAAATTTTCATTTCTTCACGAGGAATTTCACGCGCAATCACCGCACCAACGGCACCACGTTTTCCCCAGAAGTTGATTTGACGACTACTTGTTACTAAAACCGCGGCATCATAACGATATGGAATTGAGTATTCAGGGTTCTTCATAATTTGAACCACACCTGGATCTCCTACCGCGATGTTATCGACACCGATTTCTTTTAAAAATGTTAAATACTCAGGTACAAGCGCAATTCCTTCATTATGGAAAATCGCGTTTACAGCAACGCTTGCTTTCTTTCCATATTGGTGCGCCAATTCCGTTAATTCTTTTTGTTCCTCACGTGTAAACGACATAGGAAGGCGAAGTCCGAATTGGTCTTCTCCAAAATAGATCGTGTCCACGCCCGCTTCAAGCAAGTCTTTTGCTTGTTGGATGGATTCAACTGTTGCAATCAGCTCTATCATCCAAAGGCCCCCTTTGTTTCTATTAAATTTATACTCATCTAGAGTATCATAAAATGGCTTATTTTTCTAATGTTGTATAGAAAAATGAACAATCCACCCTGCCAAAAATGGCGGATGGATTGCTGTTTGTTATTTGACTTCTAATTGAATGCCAAATCCTTCTGGTAAAGCCGTAAATACGGCAATCTCAGATGGAAGTAAGTGCCCGATGACATTTTGACGTGCGTCTTGTGGCAACTCAACTTTAGCGATTTCGATTTCGCCTTGGTAACGACCATACTGGCTATTTGCTTGATTGATTTCTCCAACAGTGCGGGTTGTTGTAGAAACCTCTCCGCCAAGTAAGGCCCAGCCGCGAGTACCGAGTATACGGTACACAAAATCACTAGCATCGATACGGTCACGAAGAACTTTACCTGTTAATTCCACGGATGCTTCTGCCTTTAGTGACACGAACCCTTCTAGGAATTCCTTCATGACTTTTTGAGTGGAGGCGTTAATAAATGTGTCTCCCACTAAAATCATATCGGTATGCGCCTTAATGAGTTCGCAAATCGCCAATCGCGTATCCAATGTACGATGCGTTTCAACGGTTGGCAATCCTTCATGAAGTGGCCCTCTTAAAGGCTCATCTCCCGGAATAAATGCCAGTACTTTTACACCGAGCGCATGTAATTTTTGATTAATCGTCGTGAATTTTTCAAGCGAAATCCCTGAATACACTTTTGGATAATAATTATGACAAGCGATGATTCGACGAGCAAATCCGAGTCGTTCCAATAGTTTGTATTCGCGGTGCGTAAACGTTGAAGCATTCACGACCAGCGTAAACGCCTTGCCGCAACGTTCGATAAACGCTTCGTCCCCAAATTCGTCCAGACGTAAGTACGATAGCCCTGCTTTTTTCAGAGCTGCTATGTTTTCTTTGGTAAGATCTTTATGGGCGATGTCTGGAATTAAATCTACTTCATATGAGCGAGCAAGCTCCACAAGACGTGTCATATCCGAGATTTCAAGCGGATGTTCTGGTAATTGAAAAGAAGTAAAAGCCACGGTTTGACGCGCGGCTTTCATTTCTTCTAATACTTGTGTCACAACTTGTTCACCAAGATTGATATAGATGGAGCGCCCAAAAGAAATGTTTGCTCTATTTGTTTCCATATACTTCGTTAATACGATCCTCATCTACACCGAAGAGCCATGTGATAACAAATCCACCGATGTAAGCTCCGACCATTGCAGTTAAGAAGAGTACTTGAGTTCCTGGTACCATAATTAAAGCACCAAATAACCCTGAAACTCCTTGAGATACAGTACCTAAGTGGAATAGAACTGCTAACATACCACCAAAACCAGAACCTAAGCAGGCTGTTAAGAATGGTTTACCTAAAGGAAGTGTTACAGCGTACATCATTGGTTCCCCGATACCTAAGATACCCACAGGTAATGAATCTCTTGTTAATTGTTTTAATTTTTTGTTCTTAGTCTTCAAGTATAATGCTAAACCTGCACCCACTTGTCCACCACCGGCCATCATTAAGATTGGTAATAGGTAGTTGATCCCTTGAGTTGGCCCTTCTGGATTGTTTAATAGAACGTGGATTGGAGTTAACGCTTGGTGTAAACCAACAGATACGATTGGTAAGAATCCAGCGGCTAAGATGTATCCACCGAAGATTCCTAATTGTTCATATACGAAGTTTAATACTGTGTAAATACCTTGAGTTAACGCAGCACCAGCAGGTTGGATGATTAATACTGATAAGAATGCACCAATGATTAATGTTAATAATGGTGTTAAGAATGTCTTCAACATTGATGGGATTACTTTATCAATAGCGCGTTCTAAGTAAGCCACGACAATCCCCATCATTAATGCAGCTAGTAAACCACCAGCACCTGGGTTGAAAGGTTTATCCGTAAATGGCATCAACACTTGACCAGCATCTGTTTTTAATAGAAGTGGCATTGTTGTAACACCAAGAGACATACTTCCTGCGATTGCCCCAAGAATAGGAGTTCCTTTGAACTCACGAGCAGCATTGTAACCTACATATAAAGGCAAGAAGGTGAATAGGCCCCAACCCATTGTACGGATTGCTTGGTACCACCATTCAAAGTTATACGCATTTTGTGTAGATACGTTAATAACGTTTGAAATACCGTTAATTAAACCAGCAGCGATAATCCCTGGTAATAATGGTACGAAAATGTTAGCGATATGTTCCAAGAAGCGTTGAACTGGTCCATTATGTTTTGCTTTATTTTCTTTTTTATTTTCTTTTGCTAAATCAGCTGCGTCTACTTCGTCTACGCTACCTAATTCGATTCCTGTTAATTCAGAAAATTCGCGACCAACTTCAGTCACTTTACCAGGTCCTAAAACGATTTGAACCCCTTGTTCACGTTCTACAACCCCTAATACTGAATCTACATCTTTTAATCCAGCCACATCCACTTTAGATGTATCTGCTACTGTCAGACGTAAGCGAGTCATACATGTAGCGTTGCTGACTACATTTTCCTTCTGTCCGACTTTATTTAAAATTTCATTTGCTACTTTCTTTGCATCCATTTTATTAAGCCTCCTTATTTTTCATTGCCTTGACAATATTCATCTGATTTGCCTGAAGCAGTTGTTCTGCTTCTTTTGCCGAAATATGATGTATTTGAGAGATAATAGCGACTTTTAAATCAAAATCATTTTCCTCAAGAACACGTCTTGCGTCTTCAGGAGAAAGATTTGTGATTTTAGAGAGAATATTGGTTGCTCGCTGTTTCAACTTTAGGTTCGTTGGTTGAACATCGACCATATATCCTTTGAAAATTTTCCCCACTTGAATCATTGCAGTCGTTGTAATCATATTGAGAATGATTTTTTGAGCTGTACCTGCTTTCATTCGCGTAGATCCGGTAACCACTTCTGGACCAGTAATCGCTTCGATACCAACCGAAGCAATGTTAGAAATTAAAGCGTTTGGAGAATTAGAAATCGCACCTGTGAAACAGCCAACCTCATTGGCATAGGCAAGTCCTGCTGCGACATAAGGCGTCCGTCCACTCGCGCTAATTCCGATGACTACATCCTCTTTGACAAGATCCAAGTCTCTCAACTGTGCTTCGGCTAAGGTTTCATCGTCTTCGGCGCCTTCAATAGCGTTTCGAAGAGCATAATCTCCACCCGCAATGATTCCCACTACCATTTCCGGTGATACACCGAATGTTGGCGGGCATTCGCTTGCGTCCAGAACACCAAGTCGACCAGAAGTCCCCGCGCCCAGATAGATCAATCGGCCTCCTTTCTCGAATGCTTGTACAACACCTGCTGTCACTTTTTCAATTTCTGGAATGCACTGTTCAATCGCATCGGTAATTTTTCTGTTTTCGTCATTCATATAACGTAAAATCTCACCAATTGACTGTGTTTCAATATCCTTACTTCTGTCATTGACTTGCTCTGTCATCAATTTTGAAATGTCATCCATTTTCTCCACCTCCTCTTAAAAATTCCACTAAAATTCATAATGAAATCGTTTTTCTTAAACTTATTATACAGCGTTGTAAATTTTATTTCAATACTGTATAATGAAATCGGAAACAATATTTCTCAAAAAGGTAGGGATTCCATGAAAAAGTTTTTAACAGCCACAGATAAAAAAATTGAAGAATTTATCGCCAAACACTCTGATGTCGTGCTTTCTTCGAGCATTCATGTATTAGCAGATGAAATTGGGGTTTCGTCTTCTTCTATTAGTAAATATATTAAAAAAATCGGGTTCCGTTCTTATTCTCGCTTCAAGGTGAATTTGGCGCAACAAAATTCACAATCCATCGACGAACAAATCGACAAGGATGACTCAATTAAAACAATTCAATCAAAATTAATTAAGACGGTTACTCGTTCCTATGAAATGACCGTTGAACTCATCGATGACGACACGCTAGATCATGTGATTGACTTACTCAAAAACGCAAATAAAATCTATACTTTTGGGGTTGGCGCTTCAGGACTAGTCTGCAGCGATATTTACTTTAAACTCAGCCGTATCGGTAAAAATATCGTGTATCACACTGACTCACATATTCAACTGGCAAGCCTTAGCAACGCTACAGAAAATGACTTAGTGATTGGTGTTAGCTACTCTGCGAACACAAGAGAAGTTAATGCAGCCTTTGAAATTGCTAAACAACGCGGCATCCCAACCGTATCGATTACTGGACAAGGCAACGGCAATCTAGACGCTCTCAGCACCTATTGCCTTAAAGTTCCTCGCCATGAAAAATCGATTCGTTCCGCAGCCATTACAAGTCGTAACGACTCGCTCTTCTTAGTCGACTTACTCTACTTAGGTCTTCTTCAAAAAGACGAAAGCCGTGCTAACGACATTTTGGAAAGTAGTTATAAGTTGACGCATCAGTTGAGAAAATAAAAACTTAACCACAAAAAACTCGAAGCAAATTTTGCTTCGAGTTTTATTTTTTCATCATTTGTTTTACAAACTCCAACTGGTCTGCGTTGCACTCTTGCCCTACTTTATTTTTAAGATTCAAATGGAATACATGTCCTTGAGGTTTCTTTTTCTCTCCATATTCCTTAAAGACGACTTCCACACCCTTCTTCTCCAACACTTCTTTCAGACGATACGAATGCTTTCGTAAGAAGTCTCCATTACTCGTTGTTAAATGGACCGGTGGGAATTCTGAAGTAATATATTGCGCTGGGCTCATTTGCTTCACCGCTTCAACAGTTGGTTTTGCTCCAAGTAAATCCGTAAGAAACGGCGTCAATGCGCGTCCTTGTTTCTTCCATTCCACTTCCATATCAAATACGCCACAGTTTAACAGCAAGCCTTTTGGAATAAATCTTTCATCTACTTTAATTCCAGGAAAACTTTTCGCATAAGCTTCGTTCAACTGAATAGCCGTATACGCTGTCGCCAAATGCGCTCCTGCAGAATCTCCCACAAAGAACAGATTCGAGATATCCAAGCCGTATTCTTCTGCATGGTCTACAACCCACTCTACCATAGCCCCGACATCTTCTAAAGGAGCTGGGAAAGTGTGCTTTGGTGCAAGTCGGTAGCTAGCATTCACTACCACAAATCCTTGAGAGGCTAAATACATACAATACGGAGCGTATACCTTCTTATCTCCATATACCCAAGCACCACCGTGAATATTAAGCAACACTGGCAATTTGCCTTCCGTCTCTTTTGGACGATAGAGATCCAGCAGATGCCACTTGTCGCAGGATCCGTAAGATACATTTTCAACAGCCTCGACATTGGTTGGTGGAACCCAACCCAAGTCTCGTTTTAAGTCCCCAATCGTAAATAACGTACGGACAATATGACTCGTAAGTGACATTGCTAAACCTCCTTTCCTTTTTAATACTATTCGGTTCCTTCTAAAAATGGTGTTACTAATTCCATCCACTCCAAGGGAAGATAAGTGGATAAATATCCGTGATTATATCCCTTTGCTTCATACAGCGTGCAATTAGGATGCATTTGTTGAAATAGCTTTGCCGACTCCTTCACGCACTTCATTTCTTTTTCTCCATAAATATAGAGGGCCTCTGCTGAACTGTCGGAAATCGCTGGCTTCAATTGATAACTGGCCATATAGGTGTTATAAATCGTTACTAATGTTTTCATCGGTAACCGTGGCATATCCTCCAAATAGTAGTTTTCTAATTCTTCCGGATAAGCCATCTTTGGATACAGCTTTCTCATGAGTTTTAATTGCATTTTACATGCAGCCTTACCGAACATCAACTTCCCAAAAACTTTTACAAAGGCGATGCTCATTTTCGCTAGTTTAGGTTGTGGAATACATAGACTTCCATCAATAATGGCTTTGTCAGCTATATGAGCATTTAACGAAAGTAGCTCCATGACGATTTGTCCTCCAAGAGAGACTCCACCTAAAGCAAATACATGCCCATCGCATTGGTCTTTTATATACTCCAAAATCTCTTGTGCAGATTGCTCCGTGGATACATACTCCTTTTGGTACTCCTCACCATGTCCATCTAAAACTGGTAAAATCACATGGTATTTATCTGAGAGAAGACGTGCTTGTCTCAAATAATTCCACCACGAATTCCCTCCACCATGAATCAATAGGATATGAGGATTATGATTATCTCCAAATTCATGAAATCTCATCAAAAAGCTCCCTTTCCACTACCAAATCTCTTTTATTCTACACAAAAAAGGCCGGACTGGATAGTCCGACCTTTCAAAGTGTCATTAAAAATTATTTTAATGTTACTGAAGCTCCAACTTCTTCTAATTGAGCTTTTAATGCTTCAGCTTCTTCTTTAGCTACGCCTTCTTTTAATACGCCAGGAGCGCCATCAACTAATGCTTTAGCTTCTTTTAATCCTAATCCAGTTGCTTCACGAACAACTTTGATTACTTTAATTTTTTGGTCTCCAGCAGAAGTTAATTCTACAGTGAAGTCAGATTTTTCTTCTGCAGCTTCGCCAGCGCCACCAGCTACTACAGCTACAGGAGCTGCTGCTGTTACTCCAAATTCTTCTTCGATAGCTTTTACTAAGTCGTTTAATTCTAATACAGTTGCTTCTTTAATGTCAGCAATGATTTGTTCAATGTTTAATGCCATTTTTAATTTCCTCCATTTTTTGGTTATTTAATAAAATTTTGTTTGTGTTTTTAAGTTAGCTAGCTAGCTTTATTAAGCTGCTGCGCCATCTTTTTGATCTGCAACGGCTTTGATTGCCAATGCAGTGTTGCGAACTGGTGCTTGTAATACTGATAATAGCATTGAAAGTAACCCTTCGCGGCTTGGTAATTTTGCAAGAGCTTCGATTTCTTCTTTTGAAGAAACTTTACCCTCAACAACACCTGCTTTAATTTCTAAAGCTTCAACTTTTTTAGCAAAGTCAGCTAAGATTTTAGCAGGAGCTACTACATCTTCGTTACTGAAAGCTACAGCTGATGGTCCTTTGAAAATGTCATCCATTCCTTCTAAACCAGCTTCTTTAGCTGCACGTGATAAAATGCTGTTTTTAACAACTGCAAATTGTACACCTGCTTTACGTAATTCTGCACGTAGATTTGTTGCTTCTTCTACAGTAATTCCTAAATAGTCAACAACAACAACTGATGATGCGTTTTTGAACTGTTCAGCAACTTCTGTAACTAGTTGCGCTTTTTTAGCAATGATTGCTTCACTCATCTTCGTTTTTCACCTCCTGAAATTTAGGTAGGGCATAAAAAAAACTCTATACCCACAAAGACATAGAGAAATAAGATCAACTTGTTCTCCCTCGGTAGGATATTAAGGCTAGTGCCCCCTACTGTCTTCGGTCGCATTCAACTTTTATTAGTTTACATGATTGACTTTCTTCTGTCAAGAAAGAACTCAATTCTATCTTAAAAATTCTAACGGTATCTCTTTTGCTATTTTTATGATAAAATATTGATAAGAAAGGAGCATGTACTATGATTCATATTAGACCCGTATCCGATTTACGTAATAAGTTTCCTGAAATTGAAGAGATCGTTTTAAACGACAATGTTCCCGTATTTCTGACTAAAAATGGTCATGGCTCAATGGTCGTCCTCAGCGTAGAACAGTATACTACCCTCATGGAGTCTGTTGAGAGAGAGCTTGACGTTGCTGACAGAATTACCGAAACTGACGAGACACGTTATACACATTCCGAAGTGTTTGATCAAATCAGAGGAAAAATCAATGGAAAATAGTGAGTATCAACTATCTTCCGATAACATTACTTCCCATCTCCAATTAATTTACCAACTTCTTGCGAATACCCCCCACCTGAATACTCAATTTTACCTGTACGACTATCCTTTTGTAACGTATAATAAACTACTAATTTTTCATCAGAGTTCAAAATAATATGAAACATAACGCCTCCCATTGGATTATGTCTAATCGATTTTTCGTCTATTTGATATGAATAAATACTATTTCCTTCCTTAAGAGCTCCTTCGTGAATATCATTTAAATCCTCTTCGATGATGGCTTTCACCTCTTCACTCTTAACAATTCGTACCATTTCATTATATTCCGCTTGTTGCTTTAATTGATATCCTCCTATTATTAATCCAATTACAGCCAAAACACTAACGATTCCAATACACGTTCTTTTTAACAGTTTACCCATATTTCAAATTCCCTTTTCATCTGAAATTTATTAATACCATTCTCGATGTATTTACTTAGATTTTAATATATCTTCCTCAACTTATCTATTTTTTTAGAAAACAAAAAAGCCAAGCACGAGGCTTGGCTTTTTATCATTTCGTTTTAAATTATAGAGAAGCTACGTCTACTTTAACCCCAGGGCCGAAAGTAGTTGTCACAGCAACGTTACGTACGTATTGACCTTTAACTGTAGCAGGTTTGATACGTAATAATGTTTCGTGAATTGTTTTGAAGTTTTCTACTAATTTGTCATCTGAGAATGAAACTTTACCGATTGGAACGTGGATGTTACCAGCTTTGTCAACACGGTAAGTAACTTTACCAGCTTTGATTTCTTCAACAGCTTTAGTTACGTCCATTGTAACAGTACCTGTTTTAGGGTTTGGCATTAAGCCTTTAGGTCCTAATACACGACCTAAACGACCAACTTCACCCATCATGTCAGGTGTTGCAACGATAACGTCGAACTCAAACCATCCGCCTTGGATTTTTTGAGCTAATTCGCTGTCACCAACGTAGTCTGCACCAGCTGCTTCAGCTTCTTTAGCTTTTTCACCTTTTGCGAATACTAAAACTCGTTGAGTTTTACCAGTTCCGTTTGGAAGCACAACTGCTCCACGTAATTGTTGGTCAGCTTTCTTTGGATCTAAACCTAAACGGTATGCAACTTCTACAGATGCATCAAATTTAGCGAAATCTGTTTCTTTTGCTAATGCGATTGCTTCTTCAACTGAGTAAGCTTTAGAAGAATCGATTTTTTTAGCGGCTTCTAAATATTTTTTGCTTTTCTTTGCCATTGTATAATTTCCTCCTATTGTGTGGTTTTAACGGTTTTACCTCCCACAAAGTCCATGAGTGAAACACTCGTGCTAGGGACTTTTGGAAGCTGCATTTGTTTTTAGCCTTCTACTACAAATCCCATTGAACGGGCTGTACCTTCGACCATGCGCATAGCAGCTTCTACGTCTGCTGCATTTAAGTCAGGTGCTTTTAATTCAGCAATTTCTCTAACTTGATCACGAGTTACAGTAGCAACTTTTTTCTTGTTTGGTTCGCCTGAACCTTTTTCTACTTTAGCAGCTTTCTTTAATAATACTGCTGCTGGTGGTGTTTTACAGATGAAGTCGAATGAACGGTCTTCATAAACTGAAATCACAACCGGAATGATTAAACCTGCTTGGTCAGCTGTACGAGCATTGAATTCTTTACAGAATCCCATGATGTTCACTTGTGCTTGACCTAAAGCTGGACCTACTGGCGGAGCTGGAGTTGCTTTACCTGCAGGAATTTGTAATTTAACTAGTTTTACAACTTTTTTAGCCACGAGACATTACCTCCTTGATTGTTTCGTGCGTGGTTTAATGGAGATGAAGATTTCTCCTCCCACGGTGTTCCGACATGTGCATTTTCATGCACTTTGGTATTATATCAAAACTTAATTTGCAATGCAATCTTTATAGTCTACTATTTTTTGAGAAAAAACTTACGTTGGTCTTACAAACCACTTCCAATCCTTGCGGATTGTTCTATAACCACTGCATAGGGGCACCGGATTGAGCCTGTCGTCTCAATTCCTACCAAGCTTCAAACTGACTCTACGGGGTTCCCCCTAGAGTCAGTAATTCACATTGGTTGCACTTCCCCAATGCTGTGGTTATAAAACCCGCAAGATTTTCGTGGTTTGTAGAAAATGAGATTTTTTTGCAAAAAAGTGAACTGCTAGAAATCGCGTTGCAATGGGATTTGTGCCAAAAGATGAAAATGACATGTCGGTGCCTCTAATGGCCTCCCGTGCTGCAGAAATGGCATAAGGACGCATTTTGTGCAGGGAGTTTGCGGTGCGTACGAAAGCTGCCCAAAATTCACTTATAAGTGAATTTTGGGCAGGTGTGCTAGTTGTTAAATTCAATAAAGAAAACTTTGAGATAATCGCTTAGCGGTGTAGCTACTGGAACTGCGAAATCGCTTGGTAATCCTTTTTTCAAGACGATGCGGAACTTGCGATTGCCTTCTGCTTCACGGATTCCTTTCTCAATCATTTGTTGAAATTGAGATTCGCTCACATTTGCCGCATTTGTAGATAACACGAGCGTTCCTTTTGGTGCGACTAATGGCGTGATTTGTTCCACTAGTTTGCCGTAGTCTTTTGCTACAGAGAAGGTTCTCTTCTTCGTGCGAGCAAAGCTTGGTGGATCTACCACGACCGTATCAAACTTCAACTGTTTCTTCACAGCGTATTTGAAATAATCGAACACGTCCATGACATAGATTTGTTGCGTTTCTGGGTCGATGCCGTTGACTGCAAACTGCTCTTTTGTCTTCTCAAGACTACGATTGGCAACGTCTACGCTAATTGTTTTAGTTGCGCCACCCATTGCTGCAGCAACCGAAAAGGCACCGGTATAACTGAAGGTATTCAATACGGTACGTCCTGCACTGTAACGCTGGCGAATCGTTTCCCGCACTTCGCGTTGGTCTAGGAAGATTCCAGTCATCAATCCTTCATTCATATACGTCGCGTATTTGACACCATTTTCTAATACGATTAATGGTTCTGGCGCTTCTACTCCGCCGACAAACTGACTTTCTGGCAAGTCTGCTTCATTCTTGAAACGAATCTTTTCGTAGACCCCTTTGACACCTTCAAACGAAGCAAGTGCTTGCGTTAAAATCAAGTCACGGTAATGATAGACACCCTCGCTATACCAAGAGACAACTATAAAACCGTCGTACCAGTCAATCGTCACTCCGCCAAAGCCGTCGCCTTCGCCGTTGAAGAGACGGAAAGTCGTCGTATTCTCCGAATGGATGAGTGCACGGCGATTCTCGAATGCCGTCTTGAAAATGCCACTAAAGAACGCATCATCCAACGCTTCGTCTTCCGAACGGCTATATACCCATGCAACTCCCTTATTTTGGAATCCGACATAGGCCATTCCTAAGAAATGACGTTGTTGGTCATACACTTTCACCACTTCGCCTTCATCTGCGCGAAGTTCTTGCGCTAGGTCCATCTGACTAATCAGTGGACTTCCTTTTTTAATCAATCCCGCTGCTTTTTGTTTCACGATGATTGTTCCCATAGATTATTTTCCCCTCCATTTCATAATGCCTCGATATAGTAAGAAACCCATCCAGCTTCCGAACACATTACAGATGATATCATCGATATGGCTGACGCCGGTGTAGAAGATAAATTGGAAAAACTCGATCGTAAAGGACGTCCAAAAGCCATACCAAAGCGAACGATATTGTCCATCCTTTTTGCCATAGAGTAGTCCGCAGAAAAATCCAAGCGGCATAAACCAGACGATATTTCCTACTACATTATAATACGCTGCAAAGACTGAACCTTGCATAAATAACTTGATGCTATCAACAAACGGCACCCACATAATATCCGAGAGCGGGTGCGTGACGACTTTTACCGTAAAGGTCTCATCGGTATTTCTAAAAATCGTCAGTTGCGCTAATAATATAATATAGAAGATAAATAAATTTCGGTAGAGTTCCCACTTCCAGGAGATCTCCCCTTTTCTACGTGAAGATAAATAAATAGACCAAACGATCAACCATCCGATAAACAGGACGATTGCGTGGTCTACACTAAAAATAAACAAACGAACAAGTGGAAGGTGATTCACTCGCCCATCAAATAATTGGACTAGCCATTGATAGAATGGGCCAAGTAAATACATTTCCTTCCTCCTTGTTCGTTCTCCTTAAATTACAATTCACTTTCGCCAGGAAATACCACTCTAAAGGTCGTTCCCTTGCCAACTTCACTTTTCACAGAGATTTTACCGTGGTGACTATCTACCAGCGACTTCACAATCGCAAGGCCAAGGCCGCTTTCTCCGTACTTCGTGCTCTTTCTTGAAACATCTGCTTTATAGAAACGTTCCCAGATTTCTTTGATTTCTCTCTCGTCAATTCCGATACCTGTATCAGAAATCTCGACAATCGCTTTTTTACCTTCGTTCCACGCCTTCACTAGAATTTCCCCGTTGTCCGTAAATTGGTTGGCATTCTTTGTAATGTTCACCAAGATTTGGACAAAGCGGTCATAGTCGGCGTAAACGCTGAAGTCTGTATCGCATTCATAGCGCAAAATATTATTTTTTACTTTCGCTAGTTCGCGAATTTGTTCTACAACGGTCTGGATAGCTCCAATCCCTGCAAAACGGTGTTGTACTAATACAATCTGGTTCGAACGAATCTTCTCGTAGTCGAGGTTTTCGTTAACAAGCCTAATCAATCGTTGTGTTTCACTAGAAATGAGTTCCAGTGAACGTCCACGACGAGACTCTGGCACCATATTGTATTTCAAGCCATCGAGCAATCCATTCATGGTTGTCAATGGTGTACGCATTTCGTGCGCCACGTCCATCATAAATTGGCGGCGGACATTTTCTTGTCGCTCAACCTCTTTTTCAGACTCACGCAGCGAACGCGCCATGTTGTTAAAGTCTTTCATTAAGTCGTCAAACTCGTCTCGACTTTCGACAGGAAGTTTAACATCGAAGTCCCCTTCCGAAATCTTATGAGTCGCCTTACGTAGTTTGTTGATCCGACGTGTTTGATAGTTTGCAAAAACAAAACTCATCATAATTCCAATGATAATCGCAGCACCAAACGCAATAAACATCGAATTACGAAGTTCGCGTACTTCGGTTTGAATACGACTCATCGGACTGGCTAAAGCCACATATCCTTTATACTGTCCATTTTTAATAATGGGATAGTAGACCGTGATTAAGTTATCTACGGCTTCTCCGGTAAAGTTCATTTGAACTTCTTTCAAGTTAATCGCAGCACCATTTTTTAAGTGATTTAATTCATCCTCTGTTAGTGCAGAATTTGTATCTAAACTACTAGACGGATAGGTCATCGCGTTGTTTTCATCAAACATCGCTATACTGACATTTTCTTCGCGTAAAATGGTACCCAACTTATAAATATCCGCATCACTCATATCAGTCGCAATTAATCCTTTAGCATACGACTGTAATTGCTGAGACCGCTGTGTATACACATTATTACTCATTACGTTGTAGAAAAGAATTCCACAGGCAGCAATCGTTAACAGCACCACGGAAACGAACCCGAAGAGTTGCTGATAAAAGTATTTCATGGATTACAACTCGCTATCGTCAAATTTATACCCTACGCCCCAAACCGTATGAATTACATGAGGACCAACAGCCTCGATTTTTTGGCGAAGTTTCTTGATGTGAGCGTCAACCGTACGTTCATCACCATAGAATGGATCTTCCCAAATCTTCGTTAATAAGTGTTCACGAGTGAATACTTGGCGTTGGTGTTTCGCCATAACCATTAATAAGTCAAATTCTTTTGGTGTTAAGTTTTCGATTTGTTTGCCATCGATAAATGCTTCGTGTGTTTTCGTATTGATTTTCACGTGATCTGTTTCAACATCGAATTCTGAAGCAAATGTGTTGTCTGCAACAGTAGCGCGTTGTGTACGACGTAATAATGCTTTAATACGAGCCATGATTGTTACGGCACTGAATGGTTTTGCAACGTAGTCATCCGCACCAATTTCAAGACCGATGACTTGGTCACTTTCTGAATCGCGTGCTGTAAGCATTACGATTGGAACGTTTTGGTTCACTTGGCGGATTTGACGGCAAATTTGCATTCCGTCCATACTTGGTAAGTTCACATCTAAGATGACAACGCCCCATTTGTTTTGGTTTTCTAAGAACGCATCAAGACCTTCTTTACCATCGTGATAGAAGCTTGCCTTCCAACCTTCGTTTTCAAAAAACATCTCCATCATTTCGCAAACTGCTTCTGTATCTTCAATCATTAAGATATGCATGACATACACTCCTTTTTTATAGCTAAATTATAATTATTATAAGTTTTCTTCACAGATTGTACATCATTAATATGAAATCACACACCACAATTTATGAAGAAAGTGTGAAGTTGCGTATTTGAAATGCGCTAATTCACTATTTTTTCTTTTTTACACTGCCTCCTAAGCTAAAGCGCAAATGATTCAATAGTGCCATTTGTGCGTCACTCCAGGGATTTCGACGCGTACTTCCTTTATGATGGAAAGTTCGTGCCATCTCCGTTTGTTTATCCCTACTACTTTCTAATTCCTTATAAAAATCTCTAGCTGATTTACGCAGGGCTCCTTTTTGGAAAATGAGCCACTGCTCGGCCAAGTCACTGGTTGCTACAGATACTTGAACAAGACGCATATTCATTTCTGATACGGTACGCTCAATATAACTATCCGCCGTCTCCCCTTCAGCCGTAAAAATCACTTTCACTTCGGCTTCGTCAAATGACTGGGTAATTCCTGGTACGAACTGCGCATCAAAGACAATCCAGACTTCGATATTTTCAAATTTCTGAAAATTCGAGCACCGTTGAATGAGTAAATCCCTCGCGCTCTCTAAGTCATCTTGCTTCTTTAATGCCACCAATTCCGGCCAAGCACCAATCATATTGTAGCCATCAATAATATAGAGTTGCTTTTTCAATGTGCATCCCCCGTTTCCTATAACGAACGGTTACGGAAGACTTCGTACATCATTAAGGCACTCGCCACGCTCGCGTTCAGACTTTGGACATGTCCCACCATCGGAATCGTCACCATTTCGTCCACGCTTTCCTTCACGATACGAGAGACGCCTTTTCCTTCATTCCCCATCACAATCGCAAGAGGGCCACTTGTATTCCATTTGCGGTAGTCCGTTCCATTCATGTCGGTCCCAAACACCCAAATGCCACGCGCCTTCAATTGTTCAATCGTCTGCGTTAAATTCGTCACGCGAACAACCGGCACATGCTCGATGGCACCCGTTGAGGCTTTGGCAACAGTCGCTGTCAATGAAGCCGATCTGCGTTTTGGAATAATAATCCCATGAACGCCTGTTGCGTCTGCCGTACGTAAAATACTTCCTAAATTATGCGGATCTTCCACTCCGTCTAAAATCACGATAAATGGATCTTCGCCTTTTTCTTCGGCCTTCTTAAAGACGTCTTCTAAGTCGGCATATTCGTAGGCTGCAATCGAAGCCACGAGTCCTTGGTGAACGGCATTGCCGACAAGATCTTCAATCTTCGTCTTTGGAACGGTTTGAACTTGAATACCCTTTTCACGTGCGAGTTCAATGACTTTTGCAGCATCTCGTCCAGAAGTTCCTTCTTGAATAAAGACACGGTTCACGCGGTCCGGCGTTTGCAAGGCTTCTACCACTGCATGGCGACCAAACACGAAGTCTACTACTTCTTGAGTTTCTACGCGTTCCACGTGTTCACGAGCAGGACGTTGTCTCTTTTCACTACGTTCAGGACGCCCACGGTCTGGACGATTTCCGTTTCTTGATTTTTTCTTTGGTGCATATTCATTTCGTGCCATGTTACTGTTCACCTTCCACTTGTTGTAAGCACCAATTAATGAGTTCTTCTAGTCGGGCTTGTTGGCCTGATAAATATAAGTACCCCATTAATGCTTCAAAACCAGTCGCAATACGGTAAGTCCCTACATCTGCATTTTTGGCAACCGTATGACTCTTACTATTGCGTCCTCGTTTGTATATTTCTAATTCTTCTTCCGTTAAGAAGTTTTCTTGTTCCAGCATTTGTTGCATCAAGCGCGCTTGTGCCTTTGCCGAAACAAATTTTGTTGCGGTCGCATGTAATTGATTTGGCTTTGTAAGTCCTTTTTGCATCACGTGATTTCTGACATACACTTCATAAATCCCGTCACCCATGTAAGCCAAGGCCAAACCGTTTAGCAGCTTCCAGTTTTTTTCTGTCATGCTTCTCTTCTCCATCTTGTTCCTTGTGGAGTGTCTTCTAATACAATCCCTTGTTCTTTTAGTAAATCACGAATCTCGTCACTGCGAGCAAAGTTTTTCGCTTTACGCGCTTCAAGACGTTCATCGATTAATGCTTGAATATCATCGTCGAGCAGTGCTTCTTGTTTTTCAACGATACCGAAGATTCCAAATAGAACAGTTGCTTTTTCAAGGAGCGCTTCGAGTACTGCTTTTGAAACGACTTCTTGTTCTAAATACACATTCCATTCTTTCAACCATTGATATAACACCGTCATACCGTTTGCCGCATTAAAGTCATCATCCATTTCTTTTTGGAATTCCGCTTCAATTGCTTCGAATTTTGCTAAGCGTTCTGCATCTTCTGGCAATGCATCCACGGCTGTTTCTAAGCGGTAGCGTGCATTCTTGAAGGTCGTTTGTACTTTTTCAAGGTTCACGGCAGCTTCTTGAAGAGCCGCTTCACTAAATTTTAATGGACGACGATAGTGCGCACTTGCTAAGAAGAAACGAAGTACTTGTGGGTCGAGTTGTTGGATTAAGTCATGAACAAGCACGAAGTTTCCAAGAGATTTACTCATTTTCTCTTCGCCCATCGTCACAAACGCATTATGCATCCAGTAGTTCGCAAATTTCTTGCCAGTTTTTGACTCACTTTGCGCGATTTCATTTTCGTGGTGAGGGAACGCTAAGTCTTGTCCACCACCGTGAATATCAATCGTATCTCCTAAGTGTTTTGTCGCCATTACCGAGCATTCAATATGCCATCCTGGGCGTCCCTTGCCCCATGGAGAGTTCCAGCTAATTTCATTTGGTTTTGCGCTCTTCCACAATGCAAAGTCTAACGGATTGCGTTTCTTCGCATCATCTTCTGAGGCTGTACGATTACTTGCACCCATTTGTAAGTCTTCGATACGTTGGTCGCTGAGTTTTCCGTATCCTTCGAATTTCTCAGTGATGAAATACACATCGCCTTCTGATTCATACGCCATGCCTTTTTCGATTAAATCTGCTACAAAGGCAATAATGTCATCCATTGTGTTCATTACCGTTGGATTTAGTGTTGCCTTCTTCACGTTTAGGGCGTTTGTATCTTCAAAGAACGCTTCGATATATTTCTTTGAGACTTCTTCAGCCGTCATGCCTGTTTCGTTGGCCACGCGAATAATTTTATCATCCACATCTGTAAAGTTCGAAACGAAATTCACGTCATAACCGCGGTATTCAAAGTAACGACGAATCGTATCAAAGGAAACCGTACTACGTGCATTTCCGATATGAATATAGTTATAAACCGTTGGCCCGCACACATACATGCTCACTTTTCCTTCTTTAATCGGTTTAAATGCTTCTTTTTGTCTTGTTAAGGTATTGTAGATTTGAATCATAAGTTTCCTCCGATAGTCGTATCTCTTTCAATTTCTTCTGGTGTATGGACGCGGACCACTCGTGCCGGCAGTCCAACCGCTGTGGTGTGTGCAGGAATGTCGTCTAACACAACTGCCGCTGCTCCAATCTTGGCATATTCTCCAACCGTTACAGGTCCAATGACTTGCGAATGCGCTGATAAAAGCACGCCGTTTTCGATGGTTGGATGACGCTTGCCTGTATCTTTCCCGGTTCCGCCTAAGGTCACCGCATGGAACATTCTCACGTCATCTCCAATAATAGTGGTCTCACCGATAACGATTCCCATGCCATGGTCGATAAAGAATCGTCTTCCGATCGTTGCGCCTGGATGAATCTCGATGCCCGTTAGGAATCTGCTAAATCCAGCGACCATCCGTGCAAGGAGTCTCATTTTCGCCTTCGTATGGAACCAATGCGCCACCCGGTGTAAGACCGTTGCGTGATATCCTGGGTACGTCAAGACGATTTCCAAGCTGCTTCTTGCCGCTGGATCATTTCTCTTATAAGTATCCATATCTTCTCTAAAACGTCCCATTCCTTCACTTCCTTTACATTTGTCTATTCTATTCATTATAACACAGTTTAAAGCACACAAAAAGCTGAAAAGCCGGGCTGCGGGGCCTAGCTTTTCAGCTTTCTAGCAAAACTATTTTAAGTCTAAAGTAACTTCTACTGTTTGTAATGGTACATCGTAGAATGGATCTTCACGACGTCCTAAGAAGTCTTTTGCTTGTTGCGGGAAGAGTGCGTACATTAATACATCTTCATCAGATTTAGCGTACTCTTTAATCTCTTCACGGATTTCTGGTAATTGATCTTCGATTAAGTCAGCTGGACGAACTGTCACAACTTCTGCATCTCCAATAATTTTCGCTTTTACTTCAGGATTAATTTCTGCTGGAGCTTGTCCATATAATCCTAAAACATAGTCTTTGATTTCTTTTGGAACGAGTTTGAAACGTTCGCCTGAAATCACGTTCATTACCGCTTGTGTCCCAACCATTTGTGATAATGGCGTTACAAGTGGTGGGTACCCTAAGTCCGCACGTACTTTTGGCACTTCTGCTAATACTTCGTCGTATTTGTCAGCTAAGCCTTGTTCTGTTAATTGACTTAATAGGTTTGATAACATTCCACCAGGTACTTGGTAAATTAATGTTTTTGGTTCTGTATCTTTTACTTTAGGGTTTAAGATTCCTTCTGCACGGAATTTATCACGAATGCCGTTGAAGTGAGCTGTTGCTTCTTCTACTTTCTTCATGTCCACGCCAGTATTAAATCCTAATTCTTCTAAAGATAACACCATAGATTCAGTTGCAGGTTGGCTTGTACCACCAGAGAATGATGATAAGCAAGTGTCGATGATGTCTGCACCTGCTTCAGCTACTTTTAAGTAAGTCATTTCAGAAATACCACTTGTAGCGTGAGTGTGAACTTCTAAAGGAAGATCAGTTTTTTCTTTAATACGGCTTACTAATTCGTAACCTGTTTGAGGTGTTAATACCCCAGCCATGTCTTTAATACAGATTGAATCTGCACCGAATTCTGCCATGCGTCCTACTAAATCAACATAATAGTCCACAGTGTGAACTGGACTTGTTGTGTAAGAGATTGCTGTTTGGCAGTGTCCGCCTGCTAATTTTGTTGCTTCGATGGATGTCTTCATGTTACGAACATCGTTTAAAGCATCGAATACACGAATAATGTCGATTCCGTTTTGTACAGATTTTTCTACGAATAAACGTACCACATCATCAGCATAGTTACGGTATCCTAATAGGTTTTGTCCACGTAATAACATTTGCAATTTTGTATCTTTAACTGCTGCGCGAATTTGACGTAGACGTTCCCATGGGTCTTCATTCAAGAAACGAATACAAGAGTCAAAAGTTGCTCCTCCCCATACTTCTAACGCATGGAAGCCAGCTTGGTCTAATGTTTCCAAGATCGGTAACATATCTTCAGTTGACATACGAGTCGCGATTTGACTTTGTTGTCCGTCACGCAAAACCGTTTCAGTTAAACGGATAATTTTGCTCATAATATCTTCCTTTCTTAAGGTCTTTCGATGGATGTGTATGCTGCAACGATGCGCGCAATATGCTCTTGCATCTCTGGGACCGTGTGCTTTCTAGAACGGGCGCACACTTTTGCTTCCTCATTGCAGATAAAACAACGTCTTGGAGTCATTCCAAGAGTTGTTCTGGAAATTGGCGTTGGAGTCTCTCCAGCCATTTCCACGACATCGATATCGAGTAATCGTCCGAGTGGGTGTCCTTCTTCAAATTCCGTACAAGCGCGCTTTACACGAAGTGCATTTGCGCGAAGTACGCGGTAAAATTCCATTCCTGTCCCAAGCGAGAAGTCTTCTTGATGAAGGTTTTCAAAAGGCATTAACGCCTCATCTAATTCAGAAATGACAGAGGCGAAGACGGCTGTAATCGCCTCTGAATTTTTAACAGGACCTGGAATATTCAGCGTGATGGACACGAGCACACACGGATTGAATTGTTCTAGTAATTGTTGTTGGGTACGAGCACGTCTTTCTCTGGCATCAAGCATTTGCATGATATCCACCGGTGCTCCATCAAACAAAGAATTAAACATTGCGAACAACGTCGATGATGCTTCCATCACGGTATTCGATTACCGCAACCACTTTATCACCATATTGGATTGGTTCTGGGTTTCCAACGATGCTGTATGCTTTTTCTTGTAATTCTTTGATTGTGTATTGAGGTACATCTAACCCTTTGAAGTGTTCAATTAAGTCTTGACGGTTAGGGTTGATCGCAATACCGATTTCAGTAACAACCACGTCCACACTTGTACCAGGAGTAATCACAGTATTTACTGATTCTACGAATGTAGGGATGCGTCCACGTACTAATGGGCTGATAACCATTGACATTTTTGAAGCAAAGGCTGTATCACAGTGACCACCTGAAGCTCCACGGATAACTCCGTCAGAACCTGTCATTACGTTTACGTTGAAGTCTGTATCTACTTCTAAAGCAGAAAGAATTGCAACGTCTAAACGGTTAATTACTGAACCTTTAGATAATGGGTTTGCATACATGCTTGCGTCGATTTCATAGTGGTTTGCATTGTTTGCAAGTGAAATTGCTGATGGGTGGTCGAAGTCTTGAACGTCGATGACTTTCTCAACTAAACCTTCTTCTAACAATTCGCACATTGAGTTTGTAATACCACCAAGTACAAAGCTTGCTTTGATGCCGTCTTTAATCATTGCTTCACGGATGAAACGAGTTGCAGCAAGAGAAGCTCCACCTGTACCAGTTTGGAATGAGAATCCTTCTTTGTAATATGGAGAACCAGTGATTACTTTAGAAGCGTATTCTGCGATTAATAATTCTTTAGGGTTCTTCGTGAAACGAGTTGCCCCTTTGGCAATCCCTTTAGGATCCCCGATTTCATCTACAACAACCACGTAGTCCACGTCTGTTTGCGGAATGCTGATTGGAGTGTTTGGATAAGGTACAAGGCTGTCAGTAATGGCAACTACTTGGTCAGCGTATTTAGCGTCGATCATTGCGTATCCTAAAGAACCGCAAGTTGCTTTTCCTTTTGTACCATTGATGTTACCGTACTCGTCAGAACTTGGAGCTCCAAGGAAGGCAACGTCGATGTGGATGTCTCCTGCAGTAATCGCACGAGCACGTCCACCATGTGAACGAATCACAACTGGGTTTTCCATGATACCGCTAGAGATGGCTGCCCCTAATTTATCACGTAAACCAGATGAAGTGATGTTTGTAATGACACCATTTTTGATGTGTTCGATTAATGGTTCGTGTACGTTCGCGATTGAAGAAGGCGCGATTGATAGGTTTTTAATCCCCATTTTTGCAATTTCATCCATAACCATGTTGATTACATAGTCTCCTTCACGGAAGTGGTGGTGGAATGAGATTGTCATGCCATCTTTTAAGCCAGTTTTTTCGATAGCTTCACGAATGCTACCTAATAATTTTTCTTGACGAGGTTCAACAGGTTTGATTTTACGGCTAGCTGCTTCATAAGGTTTAATGCGAGCTAACTCACCTTCGTATACCCCATATTGATCTGCATATTCTTGTGGAATTTCACGTCCAGCTTTATTTAATACCATCTTAAATTTCCTCCTCGCTAATCAATCCAGCCGCTTTTGCCAATGCGATTACGCGCTCAGCACGTTCCACGATTGGTTTATCGACCATTTTACCGTTAACTGAGATAACACCTGATCCTTTAGCTTCAGCTTCACGAATTCCCCAAATAACTTCTTTAGCGTTTTGAATTTCTTTTTCTGTTGGTGCATAAACTTTATTAACCACAGGAATTTGACGAGGATTAATAACAGATTTTCCATCGAAACCTAATTGTTTGATGCGTTCTACTTCTTCACGGAATCCATCCATGTTGTCTACGTTAGAGTAAACAGTATCGATTGCAGCGATTCCTGCAGCACGAGCCGCGTGTAAAATCATGCTACGAGCGAAGAATAACTCTTGTCCATCAGGGTAACGACGAGTTTTCATGTTTGTTACGTAGTCTTCAGCACCTAAAGCGATACCGATTAAACGGTCACTTGCTTTAGCGATTTCGCGAGCGTTTAACACACCTTCAGCAGATTCAATCGCAGCCATCATTTTAGTGCGACCTACTGGGATGTTGTTTTCACGTTCAACGCGAGTGATGATTTCATCCACGTCTACGATATCTTGAGCTGTTTCAGTTTTTGGTAAACGAACAACGTTAACACCAGCTAATACAACGGCTTCAATATCTAAAGCACCTGTTGTATCTAAACCGTTAATACGTACAACTGTTTCTACATTGCTGTAGTCAAAAGTTTTTAAAGCGAAATGTACTAATACACGAGCTGAGTCTTTTTCTTTTAAAGAAACAGCATCTTCTAAGTCAAACATAATTGAGTCTGCGCCGTAAAGTGGAGCGTCACGCAACATTGCTGCGTTTGAACCAGGTACGAACATCATTGTTCTTCTTAAGCGTTCCATGAGTCGATCTCCTTCCAGTCGTAGTTTTCAACTTCTGCTGCACGGTGAACCACTGTCACTGTACGAGCTTGAATTGTGCAATCTAAAGCACCTTTATCAACTGCGATGACTTCTACTGAAGTAACCCCTAATTCTTTTAAAGTTTCTTCGATCACACGACGGATTTGATTTCCGAATTGTTTTTCGACACTACTTTCTAATTGAATGTCGATTCGACCAGCGGTACTTGGATTTAAAGTGATCATGATGTCACTTGATTCCAAAGTGCCGACTACTGCACTTTTTTTAATTTCCATTATTGTTTCCACCTTTTCTTTTGGATTTTAACCAATGAAATGTTTTTCTTCTAAATAATGATACGTAGTTGCTGGAACGAGCTGTTTCAACTCGTCTACGTTTTTGTCTTGAATGGCAGCGCGCACCCGCGTCGCACTCACCACTTCGTCCCCGGCAGAAAGTCTGTCTATAATCACTAGCTCTAAGTCGCTCCCAAAAGCAGCTCTTAGCGCGTCATTATAAACGGAGGTTACTGGAGAGAGTGGTTCTTGACCAACATAACGTTTGGTCAATTGTAACGTTGGAACAATGTTTTCTAAGAAGAGTGTTGCATCCAATGTTGCTTGCACTTTTGCCACTTCCAAATCCGCCTTCTCTTTCAAGAAGTACGATGGGAAAGTAGCGCTAGAGACCATATAGTCTCTAGTCGGAAGCACCGTTACGTTCGGCAGATGACTCACGCCTCGTTTCACCATTTCCATTCGGTCATTCGTATGAAAGAACGAACGATCCTCGGAAACAACGAATACGTAGAGGTGGCTCGACTGACGAGCAGCCGTTTCTACCAAGTATTGGTGTCCCAGTGTAAAAGGATTCGCATTCATGACAATCGCACTATTGCTAGTTCCTTCTACGAAATGTTCTTTTAGCAATTTCAAGTAATCACTAAAGGACGGAATGCCTTGTTCTAAAAAGGCAAGATTTTCTGTCTCGGCAACTACGCGATACCCCAAAGATTTAAAGAAGACAATATTCTTTGGCTTCGTGTAGACAAAACTATTTGTATAAGAACGTTCTCTTAATTCATCTAAGAGCGCCATCACGAGATGCGTTAACAGATTTTCTGATTGATACTTTTTACAAACCACTAAACATTTTAAAATGTTGCGGTCTAAAGAACCGGTTGCTGCAGGTTCACCAGAAGTATGGTAAATCGCAATTGTATAATCAACCTGCTCTGTTTTACCAAGGTTAGCCTGATCCATTAACCATTCCCAATCTTGGCGTGCTTTTTTATCGCGATCGAGCCATAACCGTTTGAGAATGAAATTTTCCATGAATCTTACTCCTTACCTGGCGGGAATGCTTTTAATAAAAGAGCAGAAACGGCATATAGAATTCCTAATACTAGGAAAACTCCACCCATCCCTAAAGCCATTAATTCGAAAGCTTGTGTTAAATGTTCTGCGTTGAAAGTCATCGTTTTCCTCCTTTTCCTTCTATATTATTACATGAAGAATGATAATAATAATCCACCAGCAATAACTGAAGCGATTTGTCCAGAAACATTAGCTCCAACAGCGTACATTAAGATGAAGTTTTGAGGATCTTCGTCTGTCGCCATTTTTTGGATAACACGACTTGACATTGGGAATGCAGAGATACCTGCAGCTCCGATCATTGGGTTGATCTTTTCTCTACGGAATAAGTTCAAGATTTTAGCAAATACCACACCACCGATTGAGTCCATGATGAAGGCTACTAAACCGAACAAGATGATCATTAATGTTTGAACATTTAAGAATAAATCAGCTTGCATTTTAACTGAGATTGTAATCCCTAATAGAATAGAAACAATGTTTACTAATTCATTTTGAGCCGCTTGAGCTAAGTTATCTAAAACGCCACATTCACGTAATAAGTTACCAAACATTAAGAATCCAACAAGTGGTAATGAAATTGGAGCAATGAAACCTGCCACAATTGTGATAATGATTGGGAACAAGATTTTAGTTAATTTAGATACGCCTGAAGCGTGGTATGTCATACGAATACGACGTTCTGCTTTTGTTGTAACCATCTTGATAGCGATTGGTTGGATAATCGGAACAAGCGCCATGTATGAGTAGGCCGCAACCGTAATCGCTCCAAGTAATTGAGGGGCTAATTGGTTCGCAACGAAGATTGATGTAGGGCCGTCAGCAGCACCGATGATACCGATTGAAGCTGCTTCACGAATGTCAAATCCGAATAATACAGCTACAACGACTACGAAGAAAATACCGAATTGAGCTGCCGCACCGAATAATAACATGAATGGGTTTTGTAATAATGGACCGAAGTCGATCATCGCACCGATACCGATGAAGATTAATAATGGGAATAATTCAGTTTCGATACCGATTTCGAATAAGATTTGTAGAACCCCGTGTTGTTGTTGTCCACCAACGACTTGGTCAAGAACCCCAGTTCCAGGGAAGTTTACTAAAATTGTACCTAATCCCATTGGTACTAATAATGTTGGTTCGTACTCTTTTTTAATCCCTAAGTACATTAATAGGGCACCGACAAGCATCATGAAGATTTGGCCGCCAGTAATAGACATTATATTTTGAACTAATGTTTCCACTGTTTCACTCCTTGAAAGTTATTAAAATTAGTTAATTGTAATTAAAGCGTCTCCTGGGTTTACCACTTGACCTTCTTTAACGTGAATTCCTGCTACAACCCCTGCTTTAGCTGCAACGATTTCGTTTTCCATTTTCATTGCTTCTAAAATCATTAATGGTTGGTTTTCAGTAACAGTGTCTCCTACGTTTACTAAAATACGTAAGATGTTCCCTGGCATTGGAGATGGCATTGCGTCTGCGCCGGCTGGTGTTGATGCTACAGGAGCTGCTGGAGCTGGAGCAGCTTCTACTGCTGGTGCTGCAGGTGCCGCTGGAGCTGCAACTGGTGCTACAGGAGCTGCTGGGGCAACTGCTCCGATTTCTTCCATTTCTACTTGGTACTCTTGACCGTCTACTTTAATTTTGAATTTACGTAACATATCGTAACATTCCTCCTAAAATATATTATGATTTGCGTTTTTGGTAGATTTCTTTAACAGCCCATTGACTGTCGTTTGATTCACCTGCAGCAATCGCTGAGGCAATAACCGAGATAATCTTGGTTTCTGGGTTGCGTTTAAGGACGCGTTTGACCACAAATTGGCTTTCAGGATAATCTGATGCCGCAATCGCCGCTGCAATGATGGAGACGTGCTTAGCTTCTTCTGCTTCTACCGGTACAAAAGCTTCTAATTTTTCCCATTCAGATTCTGTCTGTGCAGACTGCGTCGATGCGTGTTCCGTTGCTTCAGAATTCTTCTTGCCAAATAATCGTTGGAGAATTCCCATTCCTTCACTCCCTTCCCAACATAATCTACATGCAATTATTATACAGAAAACATTATCATTCCTAAACTAGAAACTGGGGTTTTCCCTGTTCTTTTGGTGTTTTATTATATATAGGATATAAAAGTTATGCTCAATTTGTCACATCAAACTGTTCTTTTAATGTTTTTCGTTATGAAAACACTATCTTTTTTATTAAATATTGTTTAAGATATCGCTATAAGTAAACGAATTCATTCTACCCAATGAGTTCGTGGAGCTCCCATTCAGGTTTTAGCGACTGAACGGTTCTCCAACTAAAAAAACAAATTTTTTTAATAAAGAAAGGAAGATATGATGGTTATCACAATTTCAGCTTACGTAATGATGGCAATTTTCATGTACGTTATCATGAAGAAAAAAATGTCACCATTTACAGCTTTAGTATTAATTCCATTAGTTTTTGCAATTATTTTAGTTGCTACAGGTCAAGTCCAAGACGTTAACATCGGTACATTAATTCGCCAAGGGTTATTCGGAAATAACTCAAAAGATAAATTAACAGCGATGAAAGGGACTGCTGAAACAGGAATTATGCTTCTATTCGCAATCCTTTACTTCTCTACAATGTTAGACGCTGGATTATTCGATCCAATCACTAACAAAATGATTCGCTTCGCTAAAGGCGACCCAATGAAAGTATTGATGGCTACTGCTATCGTTGCTGCTGCCGTATCATTAAACGGTGACGGAACAACAACTACATTAATCTGCTGCTCAGCTTTCGTGCCAATTTACAAAAAATTAGACATGAAATTAATGAACTTAGGGGTTCTTATTATCTTACAAAACACTATCATGAACTTATTACCATGGGGCGGACCTACTGCTCGTGCGATGTCAGTTCTTGGTGTAGAAGCAGATATCCTAGCTTACTTAGCACCAGGTATGATTCTTTCAGTTCTTTACGTAATCTTCTTTGTTGCTCGCTCAATGGGTAAAAAAGAACGCGCTCGTTTAGGTATCCAAGAATTAACTGAAGAAGAATTAAACGAATTGACTACAATTTCTGATCCTGAAGTATTAGAAAAACGTCGTCCACAAAACTTCGTAATCAACGCTATCTTAACAATCGTATTAATCGGTTGGTTAGTTGCTGGTTCATTCATCAATTCAATCGAAGTGAAACCAGTTGTATTATTCTTAGTTGGTACAGGTTTAGCCTTAATGATTAACTACCCAGACTTAAAAGCTCAATCTAAACGTATTGGGGACAACGCTGGGGATGCTGTACAAGTAGTATTACTAGTATTCGGTGCCGGAGTATTCATGGGATTATTCCAAGGAACTGGAATGGCAACTGCTTTAACAGATAGCATCGTTCAAATCATCCCTAAACAATTAGCAGGATTCTGGTCATTAATCATTGCATTAATCTCGATCCCTGGTACATTCTTCTTAACAAACGACGGATTCTACTACGGAGTATTAATTCCATTCGCTGAAGTTGGACGTCAATACGGCTTCACAGATATGCAAATGGCATTAGCTTCATTAATGGGTCAAGCATTCCACTTATTAAGCCCATTAGTAGCGTTCATCTACTTACTATTACGTCTAACAGGATTAGACATGGGTGAATGGCAAAAAGAATCAGCTAAATACGCAGCTGTTATCTTCGTCATCTTCGTTGTAACAATCGTATTAATGGGTCACATGCCATTATACTTACCACAATAATCAAACAATTGAATTTGTGAAAAAGACTTGTTTAGGCTTAGCCTAACAAGTCTTTTTTTGTGCATTTTACCATCTTATCGTTTATACTATTTCTAATGTTTACAATAATTTCCAGGAGGCTACTATGTCAGCGATTATCCAAGCGGTAAAGAAAAATTTAGATATTACCCAAAACAAACCTCTTAAAATTTCGCTCTACGAAGCATTTCGTAAAACGATTATCTTAGGAGAAATCCCTGCAGGTACGCGTATTAACGAGAAAGAATTCTCGACTGAGTTAAACATCAGCCGTACACCCATTCGCTACGCTCTTAACGAGTTAACGAAAGAGCACCTAGTAGAGCACATCCCTAAGATTGGTGTCATCGTAAAAGGAATTTCCATTAAAGATGCCCATGAAATTTACGAAATTAGAAAATCACTCGACACATTGGCAACAATTAATGCGATGAAACTTATGACGAAAGAAGACTTCAAAGAGTTGAGCGGCATCCTCGAAGAATGCGAACGTCTCAACAACGAAGACAAAGTCGACGAAGTACTTGCAAACTTCACGACTTTCAATGATTTCATCTACGAAAAATGCCAAATGACACGTCTAAAAGAAATCGTATTTGAATTACGTACATACGTGATTTACTTCCGCGACCTATCGATCCGTTCATCAGAACGCCGTACAAAAGCGCTCGAGGAACACAAACTCATCTATCGCGGCATGCTCAATAACGATGTGGAACAAATCACGCTGATTACACACGAGCACTTAGACCGCTCATTACAATTTATTTTGAAACAGATGGAGAAATTACACATTGATTAATCCTGAGTTTTTAGCAAAAGTGGCTACAGACGCACTTCTACAAGAAGTCAATCTCGCGCCAAAACCCGGCTTAGTGGACCCTATTTCTGTCGGCGCTCATAAGGACATGACAAAGGAAACCTTCTATCAAAGTATCGTTGCTCTCCGCCCTTATTTACTGGCCTACGCCGAAGCAGGAAGCCGCCACAATGGCACTCCACTCGACTTATTTAACGAGCTTCGATTCCTTGGAAAACAAGCCGAAGACGCAATGATGGCCGCTACCAACAATATTAACACTCATAAAGGAGCCAACTTCTCCTTTGCCCTCGTCTTAGGGGCTACAGCTCATACAAAAGGCGACATTCCTGAAGCCTTGCATTACTGCCACCTAATGACGCGCCACCTCATCGAAGTGGACTTTGCCAACCTCGACCAAAAAGAACATCTCTCTTACGGTGAAAAACTCTACGTCGAACATGGCATCACAGGAATTCGAGGCGAAGCAGCAACAGGCTACCCAAGCCTTGCAAAAGCCCTCGACTATTACAATACACTAGACACGCACACACCACGTCACCGCGACCTACTCCTTCTTCTGTATCTAATGACATTTGTCGAAGACGGAAACCTTATTCACCGTGGCGGAATCGATGCGTATAAACAAGTGCAACAAGAAGCACAACAATTATTCGAAGAAGCCAAAAACCTCACAGAAGAGCAGCTCGCTAACCGACTCGAGGACTACGACAACGTCCTTATCGAGCGTAACCTCAGCCCTGGAGGCAGCGCAGACCTACTCTCGCTCACCTTCTTCTGTCATAAAATACAACAAAACGGATGAATCCTCATCCGTTTTTTCTTTACCCATTTTTCAGCACACACTTTATATTCTCCCTTCCCCGCGCCAGAGAACTCAGTATTGCACACACCTGTCACCTTCTCTTATTCAAGAAAGGATTAACTTTTTATTTATTCTTCCCTCCTGAGGCCTGATATTCGGAAAAATCTCGGATTCTATAATAGCAGTAATGGGGAATCGTATTAAATGCGAATTAAAGGGAGTTAGGAATTTATTCCTTACTCCCTTTTTGAGGCTTTAAAGGTGAGAGACCTTAGGCTCGAACCGGTACCCCATTACCGCTATTATGAAGATATCCGGAGATTTTGGAGAATATCGGGCCGAAGGCCCATGGTTTCAAATGAATATAAATAAAAAAGAGTTAACGCAGTTTGCGTTAACCCTTTCTGTTAGCTTTT
>NZ_JAPWBR010000005.1:0-82878 GCF_041433555.1 Granulicatella sp. 20925_1_45
AAAGACGAGTTCATAAGAACTCGTCATACACTTTATTTATTTTCCTGTCTACTTGACAGGGTGCACTTCACGTAACTTATATGTTACATTTCGGTTGTTCAACCAAAAAAATAAGCTCGCCTGCATCACGCAAGCGAGCTTTTCTACTATATTTTACTCTTCAATACCATCGTGGGAAGAATACCATGCTCCCACTGCCATCAATATTAGTGCAATAAAATAAGTAACTTCTGGCATCTGACCAAAAATTAGAATAGACAGGAAAGATGCAATGAATGGAGAAACAGCATAATAAGCGCTGGTTCTTGCCGCCCCAAGAAGGCGTTGAGCATGGACATAAAAATAAATACTTAGTCCATAAGACACAATTCCTAAAGCCATAACCGCAATGACGCTCCAAAGATTCATCAATCTCTCACCAAGCACTAAACCAATTACGATAGAGCCAATTCCAGAAAATATTCCCTTTAACAAGACAATCTCTAACGGATCACAGGAAGAAAGTTTTCTGGTGCAATTATTTTCCAATCCCCAGAAAACAGCAGCCAATAATACAAATAAAGAACCATAGGAAAACTCTAGACTCGAAAAATCTTCAAAAGACAAGATAACACTAGAAAAGGTTACGAAAAGAATTCCTATCCATAACCGTTTACTGATACGTTCTTTAAAAACTACTAACGCAATCAGCGCAGTCGCAACAATCTCAAAATTATTTAACAAAGAGGCATTCGCAGCAGTTGTTGCGCTTAGCCCTATCAACAAACAGATTGGCGCTGCTATATCTAATAAAATCATAGCAACCGTATACGGCAATTCGGCTTTACTGAGATGAATCTCAGTGGTTTCCGCTTGTCTCACTCTTCTTAAAACTGCAATCAAGCTCATTCCAACACCCGCACCTAAATATAAAAATCCTGCCATTAATGTGGGTGGCATTTCATTTAATAATACTTTTGAAAAAGGAGAACTCACCGCATATAGTACTGCAGCAAGTATCGCCATGATTATCCCCTTCCGCATCTCTTGTTTCATATACTCACCCCTTGAAATCTAATAATAAATACTGTATATTTTGTACACTATCGAACACTTTGTATCGTAATTATATAGAATTATAATTTTTCAAAACAACAGTCATTTTAGTATTTCTGTAAGATAACGAACATTTTTAATAAATTGTACGGAGGATTCTTCCTATGGATCGACGACAACAAAAATCACGAAAAGCTATTTTTGAAGCTTTTAGTCTTCTTTTAGAAAAGAAGCGTTACAGTAAAATTACTGTGCAAGACATTATCGATACCGCCAATGTTGGACGGAGCACTTTTTACGCACACTTCGAGACAAAAGACGAATTATTAAACGCTATTTGCGAAGAGATTTTTGACCATATCTTCGAAAGTCTTCACACTGACGATTCATGCACTTTAAAGGATCGAAACAGCGCATTATCCAGTAAACTCTCTCATCTATTATGGCATCTACGAGAGCAAAAAAATAAGATTAGCGCATTTCTGATTGATGAAAACAGTGAACTCTTTTTAAGATACTTTAAGCAACACTTAACCATTCTTTTTGCTGATTTTTCTAACAGCGCAAATAAATCCATCCCTAAGGCGTTCGTCACTAATCATTATGTGACGAGTTTTGCGGAAACTGTCAAATGGTGGTCGAGTAACGGAATGTCTCTTCCTCCAGAAGTGGTTGTTGAGTATTATATGCAATTAATTCGTTAATCCTTTCGCTATTTCTTTCGACAAAGAAGCTCGCCTGCACCACGCAAGCGAGCTTTTCTACTATATAAATAAAATTATTGAATTGGTCCTAAGAGAATATTTGCCCACGCATCATGTAATGACTCTTGGTCACTTGGTTGGAACAAGCCAGCCAACACATCGCGGTATAAGCGAGATAATTCTGTACGGTTGAAGTATGAACTTCCCCCGCTAGCACGAACGATTTCTTCCACGGCTTTCTTCGATACTTCCACTGAACGGTTCTTAATAGAAGATAAACGAGGCAACCAGATGAAGCTATATTCTGTGCTTGCTTCTAGCGTGTCGCTCAATTCGTTAATTTGTGGTTGAATGCCGTCTAGTATAATCGCCGCTTCCGCAATTCTCCAGCGAATGTTTTTATCGTTGGCATAAGGCGCATCATTGGATACAGAGTGACGTTTCTTCACTGTCTCTACCCCGATTTCTAGCGCACGTTTCCCGATACCAAAGTACGTTGCCGCTAGTAAAATTTCGAAGTACGCGAAAATACCGAATACCACTGGATCAAAGCTTGGTCCAGGAGCCACTTTCGTTAAAATTTGCTCCTCTGCCGCGAAGATGCCTTTTAACTCAACGCTGTTTGATTGCGTCGCACGCATGCCCATTGTATCCCAGTCGTCTTTTACGATAAACGTTTCTTTGTCTGGTGTTAAATACGCGAATACTGAGAGTGGTGACTCGCCTGTATTATCTTGCCCAAATGAAACCAACTTGTCGCAATATTTTCCCATAGATAAGAAGACTTTCTTGCCGTAAAAACGATACGCGCCGCCCTCTTCCGGACGAGCTTCAGAAATCGAACCGAATAACACGCGGTCATTCGAAGGTTCAGAAATCCCAAACGCCAACAACTTGCCTTCTGCAGCATCGCGAAGGATTTGTTCTCCCTTCTTGTTGCCAAAACGAACCATGTGCTTGCCAAGGCCGACAATAATTTGGTGCATGTTCACCCCAAGCGCAGTCCCTGGAGCCGCCATCGCAAGACGCGTTTGTTCTTGCGCAATCTCTTTTAATGAGAGACCGAATCCGCCGTACTCTTTTGGCACGAACGCTTTCAAGTATCCCGCCTCTTTTAGCGCTGCATAGTCTTCCGCAGGCCACACATTCTCTTTGTCATAACGCGGTGCACGCTCATGAATTTCTTGTAATAACTCTTCCGATAAAAACATAAAAAGCCTCCTTAATATCTTATACAACGATAGTATAAAATATTAAGGAGACCGTGGCAAAATTTAAGTTGCCTATCTAATCGATATTATTCTATTTAATGTACTTCTTAAATACTTTTCTCATTTTTATAACTTGATCAAGTACTTCATTCATTAATTCTGGATAATTTTCTTGATTTTCAAAGTCTAACCCATCCATTAGATAACGAATTCTTGAAGCTTTTTTACCGTCTAATCTTTGCCAATCGAATGTTAACCCTGTCTCGTCTTCTATTTGTTCTCGCAAAGCATATAATTGATCAAATAAAGTTTTATCATTCTGAATATAAACCTCAATACCTACTGCTTTTTCTTTTGTGTTTAGAGTTATTGATAAATTAGCTTTAGAACTTCCTAAGCTAACATTATACCAATGATTCGTTGTAGCTTTACATATGTTAATAGGTTTGTCTCTTTCTTTAATAACCTCATTAAACTGAGTCCAGAAGTTCAAGCGTTCTGATTCTATAAATGTTAATTCTCCACTCCTTGAATTTCCTTTTGTTGTTTTTACAAAATCGTTAGGTTTTTCAACAACTTCAAATTTAGGTGCAGGCAATGAATCTCCAATTTTATAAGCATGGATTTCAATTAGGAAAAATGACACATCTTCTGTTGTTTTACTGTTTAGCCACTCGATTGCACTCCGATGTTCTTCGCGAGCTTCCTTAACAATCCAAATAACAACCGTTGCCTCTAGACCTGAAGCATAAGTAATAATTTTCCCTAAATGATCGTGATTTGTCGCTTCTAACTGATTCTCAATAATGATCTTTGCTCCACTAGTTTCATCCTGTGCAACTAGATCACATCTGTATGCACCAACAAAAACTTCTTTTCTAATTTCAGCAAAAGTTACTCCAACTTCATCCCCAAGCATTTCTATGTTTTCTTCTTTTGCTAACCATTCAGAGAAATTATATTGCTCATGCTTCCATAATTCTCTCACATCTACTTCTTTCAACTTTCCAAATTCCAAAGTAATCCCCCTCAAATTGATATAAATTTATACACTTAATAATTAAACCCTTCACACTGAAGTATACCACTTTAAACCAGTTTATACACCCTTTTCTAAAGAAAAAGCCCGCCGTTATCACGACTGACTTTTGTAGGTTCTTTATTTTGCCGATTCATACTGGAAAATCTTAACAACAGTCCAGACAAGGCCGATAGAAAGTGTAATGTGGCCGAGACCGGACATCCCTGCTAGAGCACCATTGCTCACGAGTTGTTGCCCTTCGCTCACGACTTCGTAAATCCCGATAATCGCCATCATGACAATCGAGAAAGTCAATCCTCTATGTAGATATAGATTGGTTTCTTCAACGTAGCAATGCGATCTACATCATATCCTTTTGTTAAAAGATAGAAAATGAGGGGCAACACGAATCCTAGAACTAAAGTATGCACGTATAATTTCCCAAGATGTGTCTCGGCTGTAAAGCCATAGAGCTTCGTGAATTTCCTTCTTTCTCTAAATATATTATTTCTGTTGCAGTGATGCGAATTATTCAAGTTTTTCTACTAAGTAAAGTCTATACTATGCCATCATCATATCATAGTGTGCTTGATGACCCATTTTAACAAAAATTTCCTTAAAAACCACTTTATATCGTTCAGTTGAATCTGTATAACTATCAATATATAAATCATCTGGAATAGAATGCGAACCGTCATTAATCCAACTTATCAGCGAACGGCATATCATCTTATTCTCCAGCGTATCAAAGGAATTAATAATTTCTTCATCAATATCCTTACCTAATATACTAAAATAATTTTCTAGAATTCTTCTCATGATGTTTTGCGCGGTAACTAAAGATGCCGTTGTATTTGTTTTTAATTCTTGCCATAGAAGTTCATAAGAAGTTTTTATAGGATTATGCTTTTCAAATGACCTTACTGACGTTATATTATTGTCTTTACTAATAATCCAATAATTAACATCATTCAATATTTTTGTTCTTCCATCAACAAAGGACGCCTCTTTATGAAAGAAAACATTATGTGTAAGAATAAAAATTTGTTCAACATCTGATTTACCATCACGAATATCTTTAATCAATGATTTTACCATCGAACTTACTATATAAAGAACTGTACTATCTAGACTAGATATTGGATCATCTAAAACTAAAACCTTCTTTGAAGATACTTTAGATGCATCCATTGATCCTTTAGCAAACTGAAGAAAATACAAAAACGATATAAAAGTTTCTTCCCCCTCGCTTAATGTGTTTGTGGCAAGCGTCCCATCCAATCTCTGTATTTGATAAAAATTCTCTTTTGCAGGCGATGGAACAATTTGAAAATTCGTAAAGCCATAAGCATTTAGTGAGCGATTGATTTCATCAACCGTTGGTTGCACACTTGTAATATTCTTTCCTGCTTCAAAAATTTTATTTTTCAACTCTTCTAATTGTTCTTTACAAGAATCAATACCTTTTTGAATTCCTTGCTTTGCTTTTTCAAAAGAATTTAAACTTTTAAGATAACTACTAATTAACGCCTCTTGCTCATCCATTAAAAATTCCCAAACAGCATCAACTAGTTTTTTCTTTTCATCATTATAGTTATCAACTATATTATTATGATTAATAATATTTGTATTGGCATTGGAAATCATAGCTAATAACTCACTTACTATTTCTTGACTTTCCCCGAGTATTATCTTTTTACTGGGTTCTTTTTCTTTCGATAACATTTTTTCCAATGTGATAGCAAACTGCATTTCCAATGTTTCTAACAAAGTATTGTATTTCGAGATATCTAACTCCCCACAACTAACCATAAATTCATTGCTGGCAACACTGCTAAAACTAGAAAACAACGCTTCCGATAAACTTTGATATTTCTCAGTCAAACTTTTTATATGTTGGATATCTCTTTCATATTCGCCACTAAAAAAAGTGTTTAGTTGTTGTTCTAGATCTTCTGTGATTGTTTTTTGCTGGCAGAAAGGACATATGCCGTTCTCACTAATATATGAACGACCTTTATTAACCCAATCTGCATTGTCAAGAGATCTAATAAGTTTGGAAATAGGAACATCTTGATTACCTACCACTATCTTTCCCCAAATTAAATCCTTTTCAATCTTTGTAAGCTCACAAAGCAATTCTTCAACTTCCATATTAACAGTATTATACTTTTCAGGTTTTCTTGAAAACAATGTGTTTGAGAGTCTAATTAACGATTCTCTTGTTTCTCTTGAAGAATGTGTTTTATTATATCTTTTTAAAACTTCATCTCTAAATTTTTCTTTATTACCTCTCAAACCACTAAATGCTTCTTGAAAATCATTTTCATTTTGCTTAAAAATTGTATTCCAGACAGTATCCCTAAAATTATCTTTAAATTGTTTTTCCTCTTCTTTTTTCTTATTTAAACTATTCTCTCTAATTGAGTACTCCTCTTGCTTTTTATCCCGTATCTTTTTCATTTCTTCAAGTTCTTGTATATCTTCAATTGTTGCCTCCCCCAGTGTGAATATCCCATCTATATCCTCTTTAAAATGGCGGTTACGGAAATCTCTATTATAAACAACAACGTCCATACATGTATTATTTCCCCAATTAATCTCACACATAGAATATTTTGGATCTGTTTGATTATACAAAAAGTTACTAATTGTAGATTTGCCACTCCCATTAGGGCCATAAAAAAAATTAATTTTTTGACAATTTTCAATAATAGCACCTTCTAAGGGATATGTAGCACAGCTTTTCATGCTGATTGATTTAATCATATTTCCTCCTCTTTCCATTTCCAAACAACTATTCATATGGACCTGTTTTACAATAAAGATATCAGAAGTTATGGGCACTTAAGTAAATTAAAATTATATCTAAATGTTTGCTAAATAAATTATTTGTTAAATCTCAAAAATTGACTTTAGGAAATTTAGAGTAGTGACATAGTTCTTTTTAAATCCTAAACCTCATACTTTCCAGTCGTATCTTTTAACAAATCCTCATGGCAATTTAAAGTTTGCAGAGGATCTAATTCCATTTCATGATACTTGTCAAACACTTCATATAAATAACTGTAATTGATTTTATTCTCTATACTCTTTTTGAGTGAATCTGTATCCAGTGAAATACTATTCATTCCAGCAATGGTTTCTTCATCTCTAGTATAAAAATTTTAGAACCTCCCTACTCCCACTCAATTGTAGCCGGCGGTTTGCTCGTGATGTCGTAGACGACGCGGTTGACGTGGGCTACTTCGTTGACGATGCGGGCGCTGATGGTTTGCAGCACTTCCCAAGGGATGCGAGCAAAGTCACTCGTCATGCCGTCGATACTCGTTACGGCACGGATTCCGATCGTGTAGTCGTACGTTCTACCGTCTCCCATTACCCCAACGCTGCGGATGCCTGGAAGCACCGTGAAGTATTGCCATACGTCTCGTTCAAGGCCGTTTTTGGCGATTTCTTCGCGTAAGATAGCGTCAGATTCGCGGACGATTTCAAGTTTTTCTTCGGTCACTTCCCCAAGCACGCGGATTCCAAGCCCTGGTCCTGGGAACGGTTGGCGCCATACGATAGAGTCTGGCATGCCAAGCGCCGTTCCAAGTGCGCGCACTTCGTCTTTGAAGAGTGTGTTCAATGGTTCGATCAGTTCGAATTGCATATCCTCTGGAAGTCCCCCTACGTTATGGTGAGACTTAATGGTTTGCGCTGTTTTCGTTCCGGATTCGATGATATCTGTGTAAAGCGTTCCTTGCGCAAGGAAATCCACGTTCGTGAGTTTTGCCGCTTCGTCGTCGAATACGTACACGAACTCATTTCCGATAATCTTCCGTTTTTCTTCAGGGTCGCTTACGCCTTTTAGTTTCGATAGGAAACGTTCCTGCGCGTTCACGCGGATAATATTGAGGCCAAATTTACCAGAGAGGCTCTCCATCACTTGGTCGCCTTCCCCTTTACGAAGCAAGCCGTGGTCTACGAAAATACAGATGAGTTGGTCACCGATTGCTTTTTGCAAGAGAACCCCAACGACACTTGAATCTACCCCGCCAGATAGCCCAAGTAAGACTTTCTTATGACCCACTTTTTCGCGAATTTTCGCAATTTCCATTTCAATAAAGCTGTCCATCGACCAGTCGCCTGTTGCCCCACAAATATCGAATACGAAGTTACGAAGCATGTCGTTTCCGTGAATACTGTGACGCACTTCTGGATGGAACTGTACGCCGTAAATGCGACGTTCTTGATTTTCAAAAGCCGCAAATGGCGTGTGCGCATTCGAAGCCGTCACGCTGAACCCTTCAGGAATCGCAGTAATACGGTCTCCGTGGCTCATGAGTACCTCTTCCTCTTCAGCTAACCCTTTAAAAATGCCTGAAGTCGTGTTAAAGACATCGACTTTCGCAGAACCATATTCACGCGTTGTAGACGATTCTACCTTCCCACCGAACAGATGCGTTGTCAGTTGCATCCCGTAGCAAATCCCAAGCACTGGAATTCCCAATTCAAAAATCGCAGGATCCACGGTAAAAGCATCCTCTGCATAAACGCTATGTGGTCCCCCTGAGAAAATAATCCCTTTTACGTTGCCGTGTGCCTTAATTTCTTCGGCTGTAATATCGTTGTGTAGCAACTCGCTGAACACACCAAATTCACGAATACGGCGCGTAATCAACTGATTGTACTGACTACCGAAGTCGAGCACGATAATCTTTTCTAATGAAGTGGTTTGAGCTGTCATAAGAGGCCTCCTTAGTTTTAGTTCTTTTTCATTGTAACAGAAAAGCACGAAAATTACTTTAAAAAACTGAATTTTTTGTTCGGATTTTTCAGGCCCGTTTTCCGCGTCACACCAAGCTTTCATTCGGATATATAAATTAGTATATAGAGTGTACACTCAATCGATGCAACCTTTACAAACATTATCAAATCAACGTTTCTACATGTTGACATGACGTTCAAAAATTGTGTTTTAATTTTTTGAAATGTAGCATATATGCTACAGTAGCAAATATGCTACATTTTGCTTTTTAACAAAAAACTAGCCAATAGACGTACTACTGGCTAGAGATTGATTTATTTCTTTTCAATTAATTCTTGATACATTTCAAATAGTTTTGCTACTGTTTCACTTTCAGTTAAGAAAGTATCTTTGCCATCTACCTTTTTAATCATTCCATACGCTTTCATAACTGCAATGTCATTCGCTTGATGAGCTTTACGTAATTCAACTGGCATTGTTAATTCATGATATAAATCTGCTAAAGAGCAATCTGGATATAACGCACGTGCATCTAATATCCCTTGTGCCGTATTAGCAATAAATTGTTTCTGTTCCTCTGTAACTGTTGGCCATGGGAAGTTGTTATAAACAATTTTAGCAGAATAACGATAATCTGACTTAAGCCTTCCAGCAACTGTGCGCATCCATGCCATATGGACATTGGATGTTAGAATGCCAAAGTCGTAGAGTGTGGCATCTTCAATAATTGTTGCAGAATTAGTCGGAATAACTTCACCATCTAAAAATCCAATTGGTATATATCTTCTGTTTTCCGACGATGTGCTTGGCACAATAATGTATGAGTCAGGATTCTTTTGTTCTCTAAAAATAGTAGGAGTCTCTGCTAATTTCTGTCTATCTGCTGCACCTGCTAACCTAGCTTGACGGCAGAGCTCGATTCGTTCCATAACAAGAGGCATCGAACGTAACTCCTTAGGTGAAACATCTACTAACCATAGACAATAGCGGTCTTTATTATTAATGAATTCTGCGGCGCCGGTCAATCGTTTAATGTATTTTTTAGCTTTAGGTTCGTGTCTAATGAAATCAGCATATTCTTCTGCTTCAATAATTAGATGTCCACCATCTGCAGGACGATTCCCAGTAGTCATTTTAGTCACTGGACAAATTGGATTGCTAATATTTTCTATAAATACAGTTTTCCCTTGTTTTAAGTAAGGATTTATTTCATCGACTAATTCAATGTTTTCCCCATTAAACAAAAATTTAGTACCATTATTTTCAGTACATGAAAAACCGATAATTACACAATGAACAGCCGCCTTGTCTTTAGCCTCACTGTTCCATTTAAACGTTTGGTGTGCAAAATCAATTTGAATTCCAAATCGTTCATAGAGTGGCCTCCAGACACTGGCTACTTGCTCTCCTTGTGTAATTGAGTTGGTTGATACCAAGGCAGTGCGGATAGATGTATTCTGCATAATCTGGCTCGCCTTAAAATACCAAGCAGAAACAAAATCAATTTTCCCAGCTGTTTTATATGGTTTCCCAGTTTCATCAACATATACACTCAATAAGTCAGCTTTTTGTTTAGGTGATTGAAGTGAATACCCTAAAAATGGTGGGTTACCAATGATATAACTTAATTTATCTTTTGGAATAATTTCCTCCCAATTAAGACTCAATGCATTTCCTTCTACAATATTGCTGTATGACTTGATTGGAAGAAAATCAATATTCGAATATACAATGCTCATTGTTTCTTCCAACATTTGACTTTCTGCAATCCACAATGCAGCATTCGCAACAGATACCGCAAAATCGTTAATCTCAATGCCGTATAACTGACTGATTTTAACTTTTACTAAATCATACCCAACATCAAGAAGTACTGTATCCCCTACATATAATTTAATAGCTTCATTTTCCAATCGTCTAAGTGACAAATAAGTTTCTGTTAAGAAGTTTCCCGAACCACAAGCAGGGTCAAAGAATACCAAGCGAGATAGTTTTTCTTGGAATTGTTGAGCACGATTTTTCAAGGTAGCAGGTTGTTTAATTTGTCTGATTTCATTTAATTCTTCTTTCAATGCATCTAAAAACAACGGATCAATCACTTTATGGATATTTTCAATTGATGTATAGTGCATACCACCGCTACGTCGAGTTTCCGGATTCAATGTAGATTCGAATACCGCTCCAAAAATTGTAGGACTAATCTCCGACCAGTCGAAACTTGAAGAAGCGTGTTCTAAGATTGATTCACGTAATTCATCAGTAAACTGTGGTACCTCAAGGTTATTTTCAGCAAACATTCCACCGTTAACATATGGGAATGCAGATAATTCATCATCTAGATACGGATCACGCTCATCAATTGGTGTATTTAACACATTAAATAAATCCAGCAATCCACGTCTAAAATCACGACTAGAAAAACGTGCTAAATAATCATGGAACATAGTCTTCTTGCCAAACATTCCCGCATCTTCTGCATAAAAGCAGAAAACCAATCGAACAATTAGCTGATTCATCGCATGGAGACTCTCTGGATTATCAGGATTTTTGTACTGTTTTAGAAGTCCTGAATAGATTTCTCTAACAATCTCTCCTGCCTCCATCGAAATGGCCATTTCACGTTCAAGATGCTCATTGGTTGTACCAACTATAAATTCAAGCCTATAAGCTTCTTTTTCTAAATCTTCTAAGCGAATAACAGTAGGTTCTCCATGAGGTTTTTCCATGTCGTATACGTAAAATTCTTTGAAATTGCATGTAATAATCCAACGTGGTTGTTTTGAATAAGGTAAATTTGCTGAATAACGTTTTGCCTGTTGAAAAGGCGTTAAAAACGAACCATCTGATTGCTTAATCGCCTTTGAAAGATTTTTATTTGCTCCTTTTTGTTCAATTAGAACTTTGGTAGCGTCGATATAACCATCCATAAAACTTGTATGGTCCATCATTACAGTATCTTCAAACTTAATATATTCAGAAGGATTTTCAATTCCATATACGGATCGCAATAAATCTAACCAAAACGATTGCGTATCTTGACGTTCGTTCCCTCTATTTCCCCATCTTTCAATGAATGCTTTAGCTTGTTTTTGTTGCTCCTTTAAATTCATTTATCCTACCCCTAATCAATTTTTGAGTTCATTGGTATTATATCAAATACTCATCCTTGAAACCTTACTTTTTTCAATTTAATTTTGATATTCGCAAAACAAATAATTTAAATATTCCCTTATATTTTTAAACTTACTTACAATGTAACAAAAAAACTAGCCAATAGACATGCTACTGGCTAGAAATTGTATTCATTTAACATTTTTCAAGAATTACCGTTCTTGCTTTGTCCTCGGTATCGCCACTTTCATCAAACCCATCATACGGAGCTTTCGGATCTTGCACTTTCGGTTTGCGCCTCAAGGCATTGCAGATTTCATCCACATGACGAAATGCAAACTCAAAATCATCTGTCCATCCGGTATGACCTGTAATGATTTTTAGCGAAAGATTTCTCTTTCTGAGCTTTTCTTCTAGTCGTTTCAACGATACACTTTGTAATTTTCTATCTTCTGCGAGCGTGTTTAAAAACGCATAACCACCGTCTGCACCAAACCAAATCGTGTCTCCAGTAAACAAATACCCATCATCGATTAAATACACTAAATGTCCCCACGTATGACCAGGCACAAGGAAGGCTTCGATTTTAATATCGTGAATATAGAAAATCTCCCCATCTTCTATCAATGTTTTGTCATTTTCGATATGCACTTGTGGAAGTTTATACAGTCCCCAATACACTTTGCGACGAACTCGGCCTTCCAAATACTCATTCTCCACACGGCCTACATAAATCTTTGCCGTTTTAAATAACTCCTGGCTATCCACTTCAATCGCTCCAACGTGATCCGTATCCTGGTGCGTAATAATAATCTCCTTGATACTTTCCGGTCGAATATCGAGCCACCGCATTTTTTCGGAAAGCCTGTCATAGTTATACCCTGCATCAATCATAATCGTGTAACCGTCTTTAGTGTAAAAGTAAATATTGGCCACATATTCTCGGATACAACTCACTCTTTCGTCGATATGCCCCGTGTTTAGTGGTTTGAAAATTTCCTTTCCTCTAAACATAAACGACATGAACTTTTGTTGCTTTAAAGAATCCTTTTTCGCCATCGCTATCACCTTGATTCTTTTGTCTTGGCGATTCTAAAATCAAATTTTCTTGAGCGGAATCCATCGATTCACTCTCGCGCAATAGTCCTTATAGGCTTCACCGTGTAGTTCGTAGAGCCATTTTTCCTCGGTATTTCGAATCACAACGGTTAATATCACCCACTGAATTGGAATAAGAATCAGCAACCACACATTATGCATGGTTAGGATACTCCCAATGCCGCAGAGCCACCACGAAAAGTAAATCGGATTGCGTGTGCGCGCATAAATTCCAGACGTCTTGAGTTCATTGTTTTGGATGCTCGTATCAATATCTGACTTCACCACGCTAAGCCACCAGATTCTCGTCGCAACGAACATTAAGATGAATCCAATTAAATCAAACAAATCTTTGAATCCACCCTTTAATAGTCCACTCTGGAGCACTGACTGACGCAACATCCATCCAGTCAAATTCATCGCCATTATACAAACCACGAGATACGGCCCAACACCATAAGTCGGCAATTTTTGATGTTTATCTTGATCACTTTTTAAGTACATGTCCTCACCTCATTGTTAAAGAAACCATACTACAAGCTACAATTTTTCACCTACATTTTACCACTACTATTCCGCGTTTTAAACAGGATTTTGAGCTTTTAAAAATTAAATTTTTAGAGCCGTCGTAGATGTATTCTTTCTTACGATTCCCCGTACTCTTACTAAGAATCCCGTACCGCTTCACCTACAAAAACAGTGCACACATAATTTTGTACAAAAAATAAATCGATTACGAAAAAACGAGCGGATTTTATAATCGCAGTAATGGGGGATAGCAACCAATGTGAATTACTGACTCTAGGGTGTAACCCGTAGAGTCAGTTTGAAGCTTGGTAGAGATTGAGACGTAGGCTCAATCCGGTGCCCCATTACAGCGACTATAAACAAATCCGCAAGGATTTTGAGTAATCGATGTACCTAATATTTCTTTATTTGCACAAAATCTATATGATGTCCCACTGTTTTATGTAGGATGAAGTCGGCGCGGGTTTTCGTTGGTAAGATGTATTCCTTAAGGTTCTTCAGGTTAGTCTTCTGCCACACATCTTTCGCCATCGCAATCGCATCCGCACGATTCCCAATCGCATATTGATAGTAATAGTTATCCGGCTGTGTTTTCGCACGGTCCATCAATAATTCGAAACGCTCCAAGTACCATTGCTCAATCAGCGTAGCGTCGGCATCCACGAAAATCGACCAGTCGAAGAAATCACTCACGTAAATTTCACGATTTGGCGGTAGTTGCAACACATTAATCCCCTCAACAATCAAGATGTCAGGCGACTCAATCGTCTGCACTTCCCCGGGCACAATATCGTAAATCTCATGCGAATATACCGGCGCATCCACGCTTGGATTTCCCGTCTTCACTTCGAGTAAGAAATGAACGAGAGCTTCCATATCATAACTTTCCGGGAACCCCTTGCGATCTAAAATACCGCGGTTAATCAACTCTTGCGTCGGTAATAAGAATCCGTCCGTTGTCATTAGGAACACGCGCTTATCCGGATAGCGTTGTTGCAGCATCGTTTGCATCAAGCGGGCAGTCGTACTCTTCCCAACGGCCACACTCCCTGACACCCCGATAATAAACGGCACTGTCTTCTTCGTTTGATGAAGAAATTGTTGTTCCTCTGTGCGTAATTCAATATGTTTTTTAAAGTACAAATCGAAATAATCGAGCATTGGCACATACACTTCTTGCACGTCCTGTAGGGAAATGCGGTCGTTTAATGAAGTTAAGTGCGCAAGTTCTTCTCTCGTCATTGTGAATGGATGTGCGCCTTCGTACTGGCTCCAATCACTTCTTTGAATTTTGTAATACGTCTCGTTTTCTTTCAACGGATTCGTCTCCTTCAGCTACTGAGTCCTATTCTTGAATTGTACCATAAGTTGAACACGGTTTCTATTTCTTATAAATTTAAGTTTTTCCCATGAAATCGCCGTGTTTGTTTACGTAAGGGCGTGGATTTAGTAGAATGAAAAGTGAATATAAGGAAAGGATTTGTCGTATGAAACCACAAACAGGAACAGGACTGGCAAACGGGAAGATTATTCTTGCCGGTGAACATGCCGTTGTGTACCACGAACCAGCGATTGCTTTGCCGATTGACGCGGTTTACGTGAAGGCGGATATCGTCTCTGCAAAAGAGGGCCAAACGATTCAATGTGCACTTTATACAGGTGTCGTAAACGAGATGCCTACTTCAATGGCAGGGCTACAATTTGCGATTCGCGAAGCGTTCAAAGTAGCCTCTGAAAAAGAAGTGACGGCTCATACTTTTACGCTCTCGATTGAGTCAACGATTCCTGCAGAACGTGGAATGGGCTCGAGCGCTGCAGTCAGCGTTGCAGTGGTGCGTGCTATTTTTGATTTCTGTGATGCGACACTTCCTGAAGAAACTTTATGGGACATCGTTCAGGGAGCTGAAACGATTTCGCATGGAAATCCAAGCGGCGTCGATACGGCGACAACGAGCGGGACGCGTCCTGTATTTTTCCAAAAAGAACAAGAACTACAAACGCTCCACCTCGATATGCCAGCGTACCTCGTGATTGCCGATTCGGGTGTTACTGGGAATACGAAGCAAGCGGTGCAGCATGTGAGTACCTTGCAAGCACGCATCATCGACCCTACTACACAGGAAACGGGTTCGGATGCGGTCCAATCGATTGGCGCTATCGTCAATGAAACGAAAGCGGCCATCGAAAAACAAGACCCACAAAAACTAGGGCAACTGATGAGCGAAAACCATGAACGCCTCCAACAACTTGGCGTATCGCATGACGTCATCGATACACTCGTCGATACGGCCCATCACAACAACGCACTTGGGGCAAAAGTCACAGGCGGTGGCCTCGGCGGATGTATGATTGCCCTCGTCGAAACCGAGGAAGATGCCCTTCATTTACAAGAACAATTCATGAAACAAGGAGCGCAGGCGGTCTGGATTCAGTCGCTGGCGAAAAAGGAGAATACCAAATGACATCGAACATTGGAATCACGCGTGCGCATACGAATATCGCACTGATTAAATATTGGGGAAAGGAAAATAAGGAGCTCTTCATTCCGATGAATAGTAGCCTTTCTTTGACCCTCGAAGCCTTTTATACCGATACAAAAGTTGAACTCACAGACGCCTTAACTGAAGACGAGTTCTATCTTAACGGGGTGAAACAAGACGAAGCGGCGACGGCTAAGATCACGCGCTTCTTAGACTTGTTCCGCGCTGAAACTGGGGATACGCGTCGTGCTCGTGTTGAGAGTTTGAACTTCGTACCAACAGCAGCCGGCCTTGCGAGCTCTGCTTCCGCCTTTGCGGCACTAGCAGGCGCGATGAACGAGGCGACAGGCCTTCGTATGCCTGCTCAACAATTATCGACTTACGCGCGTCGTGGAAGCGGCAGTGCTACTCGTAGTCTCTTTGGCGGATTTGTCGAATGGAACAAGGGCGACTCCAACGAGAACAGCATGGCCATCCCTGTCGACGATGCGAATTTTGACATCGGAATGATTATTATCGTCGTGAGCGCGGCCGAGAAGAAAATTTCGAGTCGTGCCGGCATGGAATTAACCGTTTCGACTTCACCATTTTACGAAGGTTGGGTCACTTCAGCGGCGACCGATTTAGCCGACATCAAAGAGGCCATCAAGGACCGCGACATTCATCGTATCGGCTCTATTGCAGAATTTAACGGCATGAAAATGCACGCTACGATGCTAGCAAGTAACCCTCCATTCTGTTATTTCGAACCGGAGAGTATTATCGCCCAACAAACGATTCGCACAATTCGAGAAGAACGAGGCATTCCAGCCTACTTCACGATGGATGCTGGACCAAACGTCAAAGTGATTTGCAAGGCAAGTGATATTCCAGCGATTATGGAAGAGCTTGGCAAAGTATTCCCGAGTGAAAAACTCATCCCTACGCTTCCAGGAGAAGGCATTCGCACATTGACGGAAGACGAATGGAACGCTTCTTGTGCGGCTTTCGAAGGGAAGTGAGCGCGTGACGATTACTTCAAAAGCTCCCGGTAAACTCTTTATGGCCGGAGAATATGCGGTTGTCGAACCCGGACACGGCGCCATTGTTGCAGCAGTGTCGCGCTACTTAACCGTCACCATCGACGAAGCTACTAGTGTAGGAACTTTAACGTCTACGCAAAATCCAGACGTCATTGTGGAATGGACGCGCGAAGGAGAACTGTTCTGCGCAAAGGAAGACCATCCCTATAGACTAGTTGAAGAAGCGATTCTGGTCGCAGAGCAATATGTTCGTGAATGCGGCACAGCAACGAACGCACTCTACTCGCTAGCAATTACGAGTGAACTCGATGACGCCAAGCGTGGCATTAAATACGGACTCGGTTCCAGCGGTGCCGTTGTAGTCGCAACGATTCAAGCCGTTCTTGATTTTTACAAGACTCCGCGCACGCCTCTACTCGTCTATAAGCTGAGTGTTTTAACGAATCTCCGCTTATCCCAACGTGGATCCTTTGGAGATATCGCCGCCTCTTCTTTTAGAGGAATGGTGTATTACACAAGCCCAGACCGAGGCGAATTACTCGAACAATTACAAAACAAATCAATTAAAGAAATTTGCGATTCCGACTGGAAAGACCTCACGATTGAGCGCCTTCCAGAAATCCCAAACTTCACCCTATTAGTAGGATGGACAGGACAAGTCGCTATCACAGATTCACTGATTCAAGCCACCGAGAAGAAACGGAAAGTCGAAACCGATAGCGCATTTTACAAGGAATTTCTAGGAAAGAGTCACGCCATCGTTCAAGGACTACAAACAGCTTGGAACAAACAAGATATCCCAGCCTTAAAAGAAGGCATCCGTGCTAACCGTGCATTGCTAAATGAATTTGCACGAGTGATACAACTAGAAATTGAAACCCCTGCACTCCGAGCACTCTGCGCCCTCGCAGAACAAAATGGCGCCTGCGCAAAAACGTCTGGCGCTGGTGGTGGCGACTGTGGCATTTGCTTTACACAAAACGAACAACAACGACAACAAATCGAAAACCAATGGGCCAAGGCTCAAATTCAAGTGCTTCCGCTTTCTATCGCTGAAGCCTGGTAAAGGAGATTAATGATGGATTTATTTCAACAACAAATGAATCGAAAGGACGAGCATGTAGGTCATGCGAACCAGCAATACCGTGCAACGAGTGCTCCCGAGTTCGTGGAAACGCGCTTCGTGCATCATCCCTTCACGACCGTTGATGTGGCGGATGTAACATTACAAACGAAACTTGCTGGCCTCACCTTCGATGTTCCCTTTTTCATCAACGCCATCACGGGTGGAAGTCCGCTAACGACTGCGTTAAACCAGCGCTTAGCCATCTTGGCTCGTGAAACAGGTATGGCAATGGCGACTGGTTCGATGAGTATCGCGATGAAGTTTCCTGAAAGTGCGGAAAGCTTCAAGGTGATTCGCCAGGAAAATCCAAACGGTATTCTCTTCGCGAATCTTGGTGCGCATTACGACGCCGAAGCTGCTAAACGTGCCGTCGAACTCATCGAAGCCAACGCGATTCAAATTCACGTCAACCGTGCACAAGAACTCGTGATGCCAGAAGGCGACCGCATCTTTAGCAATTGGCTTAAAAACATCGAAGCCATCGTTAAAACAAGTTCCGTTCCAGTCATCGTAAAGGAAGTCGGATTCGGATTTAGCCGTGAAGCCATCGCGCAACTAGAGAGTATTGGTGTAGCTGCCATCGATATTAGCGGTACTGGCGGTACGAATTTCGCCAAAATCGAAAACGGCCGTCGCAAGGAAGATAAACTTGATTTCCTAGAAGACTGGGGCCAAACGACCTTGACGTCGCTCATGGAAGCCCAAGGAAGCCGCACCCCAATCATCGCTTCTGGCGGTGTGAAGACGCCAATGGACATGGCTAAATGCTTCGCTCTGGGAGCCAGCCTTGTCGGATTGTCTGGTGAAATGTTGCATCTCGTACGTAAAGACGACTCTCTTCCAGACGCCATTCATACGGTTCAAACATGGAAAGAGCAACTGACATCGATCTTAACGCTTGTCGGTGCAGATAGTATTTCTAGTCTCCAACAAGCTCCTATCGTGGTCGCACCAAGCCTCCAAAACTGGTGTGATGCCCGCGGGATTGATTGGAAACATCTTGCACAACGTTAAAAGCAAAAAGAGCTTAGGCAATGCCTAAGCTCTTTTCTATTTCTATGGGAAAAATAAGTAATGGATAATGCGCAGTACGTAGAAGAAAATCCCCACGATGAGTAAAATAACCATCACGACATGCACATACGGCCCTACTGGTGTATTCACGAAAGCTTGTAGCGCTGGAATTTTCGTATATAAGATAAAGTACAAGGCACTAATCCAAAACCCGAGTCCCAATAATCTTTTCATACGGCGTCCTTTCTATAAAACGAAGTACTGCATGATTAAGCTAGTGACAGTCACCATAAACCAAGTAGCTAAACCGGTTAAGATTGGTTTTGCCCCTGCTTCTTTGAATTGTTGGAAGGATACTTGCATACCGATACCTGCTAATGCCATCGCCATCAACCAGTTAGATGCTAATTTTGCATACGGTACAAGGGAATTTGGGAATAATCCCACACTTGTAATGATGGAAGCGACCATGAACCAAATGATAAACATTGGCACGATATTCTTCCATTGAACGCTTTGTCCTTCTTGTTTCATGCGACGTGCTTCGACAAATGATAATACGAGACAAGCTGGAACAATCATCAACGCACGAGTAAGTTTCACGATTGTCGCGATTTCTAACGCTTCTGCACTGTAACTTGCGCCGGCTGCAACCACGCTTGATGTATCGTTAATCGCTGTCCCTGCGAAAAGTCCGAATTGCGACGCGTCCATGCCCATCATATGTCCTAAGAATGGGAATAGGAATACCGCGATGACGTTGAATAGGAAAATGGTTGAAATTGACAACGCGACTTCATCATCTTCTGCTCTAATAATCGGTGAAGCTGCCGCAATCGCAGATCCCCCGCAAATCGCAGTCCCGAAACCAACAAGAATCTTCAGTGGACGAGACAATTTGAAGAAATTTCCTACAAGTAGCGCTGTTAGAAACGCAATCGAGATGGTCACAATCGTCACTGGGAACGATGATGCACCTGTTTGGCTCACCTGCGCAAACGACATTGTAAATCCTAGTGCGATAATGGAGTAATGTAATAATTTTTTCGCTGAATAATTGATCCCCGGTCTAAAATCACTTGGGATTTTCCAAAATTGGTTCAAGACCATCCCTAAAATAATAGCAAATACCGCACTCCCAATGACTGGGAATAGCTTATCGAGCATCACTGAGACAACCGCTATAGCAAATGTACACAACAATCCTTTTCTTTTTTCCATGAATGATGACATTTTATCAGATCCTTTCAATACTAAATCTTTACTAGTATAGCACACTCCGCCTTGATTTTCTTACACAAATTGAAAAAGTGCATCATCTTTCTAAAATAAACCGTGTGCAATTCGACACGGTTAACTCCAATCAAAAACCGCTTTTACGATTCGTGGAGAAATTTCCTTAAAAATGGTACAATCACGGCAAAAGCATCCAAAGAAATTCAAGACGCTTATGCTGTTGTTGATTTCTATAATTTAGATTCGGAGGAAATGAAGATGGCGGAACAAATGGAAAAATACGAAGAAGTCTATTGGAAAACAATCGAATATGCCAAAGAGACCGCTAGAGAAGCTGGACTTAAAGAAGGTCAAGTTTTGGCATTTCTTAAAATGAATCTTCCTATCACAGAAATCATGAAACACACCGGATTATCTGAAGAAGAGATTCAAAAAATTAAAAATACACTATAACAAAAACCGCTTAGAATCACATATCCATGCTGAATCTAAGCGGTTAATTTTTAGAATTGTTTTACGACAACCCCATCAGGAGTTCCAACAAGCACGATATCCGTCATGTTTGTGAAGAGCCCTTGCTCTACCACGCCTGTCATGCCTTTGATTTTTTCTCCAAATGCGATTGGGTCTTTAATTGGATAAACATCCAAGTCAATAATGTAGTTTTTGCTATCGGTTAAGTAACGTTCTCCGTCACGTTCGCGGAATGTTGGCTTGTATCCTAGCGCTTCAAAACGTTTGAATAATTGTTCTGACCCATAAGGTACCACTTCCACTGGTAATGGGAAACGACCTAAGTAGTCGACCATTTTTGATTCGTCTACAATCCAGATAACACTTTTTGATTGTTCGGCAACGATTTTTTCGAATAATAATGCACCGCCGCCACCTTTGATTCCTGAAAAATCTGGAGCAATTTCGTCTGCGCCGTCAATCGTTACGTCGATATAATCCACTTCATCCACACTCTTCAACGGAATCCCAAGCGCTTCTGCTTGTTTCTTCGTTGCTAAAGAAGTCGTTACTCCCACGATTTCAAGACCTTCTTCTTTCACGCGGCGACCGATTTCTTCTACAAAATAGTAGGCTGTTGAACCCGTTCCTAGACCAACCGTCATTCCACTTTCTACATATTCTGCGGCTTTCTTGCCGACTAATTCTTTCATGTTCATTCAAGTTTCCCCCTGAGAAATGATCTATGTTGAGTATAGCATAACTACTTTCTTCAAACTATCTCTTCTCGTAAATTTCTACTTCTTTTTATGCGATTCGGCTGCTTCTAAGGCGCGTTTTAAATAACGACCCGTATGGCTATTTTTATCTTTCGCCACTTCTTCAGGCGTCCCTGTCGCAATGACAAGTCCACCACCGCTACCGCCTTCTGGACCCATATCAATGATATAGTCAGCGGTCTTAATCACATCTAAATTATGTTCGATGACAAGCACGGTATTCCCTGCTTCAACTAAACGATTCAACACTTCAAGTAGGCGTGCGATATCGTCTGTATGCAAGCCAGTTGTTGGTTCATCAAGCACGTAGAAGGTATTGCCTGTTGAGACACGTTGGAGTTCGCTGGCTAACTTCATCCGTTGCGCTTCTCCTCCAGAGAGCGTTGTGGCAGATTGGCCAAGGGTGACGTAGCCGAGTCCAACATCCTTAATCGTTTGTAATTTACGTTTGATTTTTGGTACGGCTTGGAAAAATTCCACCGCTTCTTCGACCGTTAATTCAAGAATATCCGCGATACTCTTTCCTTTGTATTTCACTTCAAGCGTTTCAGAGTTATAACGTGTTCCATGGCACACTTCACACGGCACATATACGTCTGGCAGGAAGTGCATCTCTATTTTCAGAATGCCGTCCCCTTTACAAGATTCGCATCGTCCACCCTTCACGTTGAAACTGAAGCGCCCCTTTTTGTATCCACGGATTTTTGCTTCATTTGTTGTCGCAAATAAATCACGAATATCGTCAAATACACCCGTATACGTCGCTGGATTGCTTCGTGGTGTTCTTCCGATTGGGCTTTGATCGATATCGATGATCTTATCGAGGCTCTCAAATCCAGAAATGCTCTTGAACTTCCCTGGTTTTTCCTTCGTACGCGTAATCTCACGCGCTAAAGCTTTCTTCAATACGCTATTGACAAGCGAGCTCTTCCCAGAACCCGATACCCCTGTCACGGCTACAAAACGTCCGAGCGGCACATCCACATCAATGCCACGTAAATTGTTTTCCGCAGCGCCTTCTAAATGGATCCAGCCTTTATCTTCTGTGCGGCGTTCGCTTGGGACTGGGATGTATTTCTTCCCAGCTAAGTATTGTCCTGTCAGTGATTTCGCATTCTTCTCCACTTCTTTTGGAGTCCCTGCTGCGATAATCTCACCACCGAATTCACCCGCACCTGGACCAATATCAATCAAGTAGTCCGCAGCACGCATCGTGTCTTCGTCATGTTCTACGACAATTAAGGTATTTCCAAGGTCACGCATACTCTTCAATGACTCGATTAAGCGGTCATTGTCGCGTTGGTGAAGTCCAATCGATGGCTCGTCTAAAATATAGAGCACGCCAGATAGATTTGACCCGATTTGCGTCGCTAAACGAATTCGTTGTGCTTCTCCCCCTGATAACGTTCCAGCAGCACGACTCAATGTTAAATATTGCAACCCAACATTGCGTAAGAATTTCAAACGAGAGCTTACTTCTTTTAAAATTGGAGCTGCGATTTGCTCATCAGTTTCGGATAAGTTTAAGTCTTTGAAGAAATCAATCTCATCATCTACAGAGAGTGTCAACACTTCACTAATGTTTTTGCCTCCGACTTTGACAGACAACGCCTGTTCATTTAAACGGAATCCATGACACTTCTTACATTCTGATTCGTTCATATATTGGCGCATTTGTTCACGCGTAAAATCGCTATTCGTTTCACGGTAACGGCGCTCTACGTTGACGGCTACTCCTTCAAAAGGAATTTCCACGTCACGAACGCCACCAAATTCATTTTCATAATGGAACTTAAAGGTCGCGTCTCCCGACCCGTATAACACCATATTCTTCTGCGACTGCGTCAATTTCTCGAATGGAATATTCATCGGAATCTTGAACTGTTTACAAAATTGTTCCAGCATCGTTGGATAATAGTTCGAACTAATTGGATTCCAAGGAACAAGCGCTCCTTCTTCCAGCGTTAAATTCTTATCAGGAACGATTAAATCTAAGTCGACTTCAAGCTTCGACCCTAAACCATCACACTCCGGACACGCTCCAAACGGCGCATTGAATGAAAAGAGACGTGGCTCTAATTCGCCCACCGTAAATCCACAAATCGGACATGAATGGTGTTCGCTGAAGAGATGTTCTTCTCCACCAATCACATCGACAATCGCATAGCCTTCCGCTAAACGAAGAGCCGCTTCAATCGAATCGAATAGACGGGAACGACTCTTATCGCTCACAACGATACGGTCCACGACGATTTCAATATTATGTTTCTTGTTCTTTTCGAGATTGAATTCTTCAGTTACTTCATGCATCTCGCCATCCACGCGCACACGCACATAGCCGTCTTTTTGAATTTTCTCGAAAACTTTCTTATGCTCGCCTTTCTTCTGAACGACAACCGGTGCCAACACTTGAATCTTTGTCTTCTCTGGCATCGCCATGACGCGGTTTACCATTTGTTCCAAGGACTGGCTTTCAATCGGCGTGCCGTCATTTGGACAGATAGGTTTCCCCACACGCGCATATAATAAACGCAAATAGTCGTTAATCTCTGTCACCGTTCCGACCGTTGAGCGCGGATTGCGGGACGTTGTTTTTTGGTCGATGGCAATCGCTGGACTCAAGCCGTCGATACTATCCACGTCTGGTTTGTCCATTTGCCCTAAAAATTGACGTGCGTATGCAGATAGACTCTCTACATAACGACGTTGACCTTCTGCGTATAATGTATCAAACGCAAGCGAGCTCTTCCCTGACCCTGATAAGCCTGTAATCACGACAAACTGGTCCCGAGGAATGCTTACATCAATATTTTTTAAATTATGAGATCGTGCGCCATGCACGACAATATGGTCTTTTGCCATTTCTATACCTCTTTTTTAATCGATACCTCTATTGTATCAGACTTTCTGCACGCGAACAAATGTTCTTACAGTTTCACTTCGATTTCCACTGGACAGTGGTCGCTTCCTGTGACATCGCTACGAATATCGACTTCTTTTAGAAGCGGTGCGAGTGCTTCGGATACGACAAAATAGTCAATTCTCCATCCGATATTTCGTGCACGAGCGCCACCCATGTAGCTCCACCAGCTATACGCCCCTACGGTATCAGGATGTAAGTAGCGGAACGCATCCACTAAGCCGTTTGCGACAACTTGGTCGAATTTCGCACGTTCTTCTTTAGTGAATCCGGCGTTATTCACATTTGTCTTTGGATTCGCTAAGTCGATTTCCTTATGCGCCACGTTCAAGTCGCCACAGAAAATCACGGGTTTTGTCTCTTCTAGCTTCTTGATGTATGCGAGGAAATCATCTTCCCATACTTGGCGATACGCTAGACGTGATAAGTCGCGTTTCGCATTTGGCGTATAGACCGTCACTAAGTAAAATTTCTCGAATTCGGCTGTAATCACACGTCCCTCTTGGTCATGTTCTTCAATGCCGATGCCATATGTTACCGACAGTGGTTTTACTTTGGTGAAGATGGCCGTTCCAGAATAGCCTTTTTTCACCGCCGAGTTGAAATACACATCATACTCGCTAAACTCCATTCCAAGTTCCACTTGTTCTTGTTGCGCCTTTGTTTCTTGTAGGCATAAAATATCTGGATTACTTTCTAATACGTACTCTTGTAGAGCCCCTTTATTTAATACAGAACGAATTCCGTTCACATTCCACGTTGCTAATTTCATTGTTTTCCCTCCATTATGTCCCTTCCATAGTATCAACTCTAGAGCCTTTTTGCGAATAAAAATAACCAGCAGAAAGCATTTCTGCCTCCTTCTGGTTATTTGAGTTTTTCTTTAAATTGTTTGAGTGAACCTTGATTTTCTTCTGGCAAGCAAACATAGAAGCTTGTTTGACCATTTTCAGATTCAGCATACATCATACCACCATGCGACTTTACAATGTTCTCGGCAATCGCCAGACCAAGTCCAGTTCCGCCTGTTTCTTTTGAACGGGATGCTTCTGCACGGTAGAAACGTGCAAAGAGTTGTTCCAACACTTCTTTCGAAATTGGATCTCCGGCGTTTCGAACGGCAATTGTCACGACTCCATCATTTCTTAAGACTTCCATCGTGATGACAGAATCTTCGTGGCCGTATTTAATCGCATTCGATAAGAGATTATTAATCACGCGCACCATTTTCTCGGCATCGAGTTCAAGCACGACATCGCGGTTATTCGGCAAGACTTCAATCGCCATCTTGCGTTTTTGCGCCTCGAGCTCGAAGTCCGCTGCTACTTGCTCTAAGAAATTCACGATTGGAATATCATTGAGTCTAAGCGGTGCCCCGTTCGGACGCGTCGTCGTATATTCAAATAAGTCGTCCACGAGTAATTTCATCTGTTCCGCCTTCGAATACGCGATTTCCGCATAGCGTTTCGCATCGGCGCTCTCGACATTTGGCTGATTTACAATCAATCCGAGATACCCGATAATCGACGTCAATGGTGTACGAATATCATGCGATACATTGGTAATCAATTCGTCCTTCGACTTCTCAATCGCACGTTCATCCTCTAACGCGTTTACGGTCGAATCCACCAAGCGGTTAATCGAGTTCACGACTTGTCCCATGTCTCCTGAGAGTCTGAACGGAATTCGTCTGTCATACTGTCCGTCCGCAATCAAATGCAATTCCTCCAAAATATGGTTTAACTGCATTTGTTGGTATCTTCGCATCAAGCGCCAGTAAGTAAATGCCACTGCAAAAACGACCGATGTAATCGTGAAGATGTTTTTATAGAACACAATTTGATCACGCTCGATATGCCATACTTCACGAGCAGAGAACTCCACTGAGATGAAGCCTGGCTCATTAATGAGTTGGCTGACCATCACGAGAATTCCTAAGTATAAAAGGAATACGATACAGAGCGTCACAATTCCTTCTAGTACGAGTTCGCTGATTTCCTTTGGCGTGAGCGTCAAGAGTGTCGGTTCATTTTTAACTTTTCGAAGGTGAAGAACTTTTTTATTATTTGTCTTCAATCTTGTAGCCTACTCCCCATACTGTTTCAATGACTTTTTCTCCGCCAGTTGCTTCGGCAATCTTGTCGCGAAGGTGGCTTACGTGTACCATTACCGTTTTTGTTGAAACGATACTTTCTTGTTGCCATACCGTTTCGAAGATTTCATCTGCACTAAATACGCGGTTTGGATGGCTTGCAAGCAAGTATAGAATTCCGAATTCTAATACGGTTAATTGAATTTCAGTGCCATCTGTTGTTGTGACTTGGTGAGATTCTTTCTTAATTGTTAAAGGTCCGATTGTAATTTCTTCGTTAGCTGGGCCTTCTTGTGTAATCGTTGAGCGACGTAATAATGATTTCACACGCGCGATAACTTCAAGTGGGTTAAATGGTTTTGTAACGTAGTCGTCGGCACCATTTGTTAAGCCTTGAATTTTATCGATATCTGTTGATTTCGCGCTTAATAATAGAATTGGCAATTGTGCATTTTCTTTACGCACTTCATGCACCACTGAGATTCCGTCTAAGCGAGGCATCATAATGTCCAAGATAATCATGTCGATATCTGGATACATTTTTAATTTTTCAAGGGCTTGTTTCCCGTCATAGGCTTTTACAATTTCATAATTTTCGTTTTTTAAGTAAATCGTCAATAATTCAACGATTTCGCGATCATCATCTACTACTAAAATTTTCATGAGCATTCCCTCTTTTCATTCTTTTTCTACCTTATCGTATTAAAAATATTACTTTTTTGCTAGTAATTTTTACGATTCTTGATGTTTACTTAATAAATTCCTAAGAAATGGCTTAAAAACGGCCTCTAACACGACCATCCCGCGAACTTTTGTTATAATGAAACACGAAGAACTCTAAAGGAGAATCGTATGACTCAATCACCTATTCAGCAGCAAACCATTCAATTGGTTGCCACACAAATTCCAAAAACTGAAAAACTAGAAGAAATGCTAACGCCATTTGCACTCGATGAGACGCTGATTCGTCATCTGACAAAGGAAGAAGACGGTCCATTCGTTCACTTCTGGACGCTTGAAGATATCGTGATTCTTGGGATGACCGATACGAAGGTGCCTTATCTCGAACAAGGGCTTGAAAGACTGCATGCTCATGGTTTTACGCCTGTTGTACGCCAAGCAGGTGGCCTTGCCGTTGTGAGTAACGAAGGTATCTTAAACATCAGCCTGCTTTTTAAAAATAAACAAATGCCGACGATTAACGAAGCCTACGAATGGATGCAACAACTCATCCAGTCGACTTTCCCAGAAGCGAAGGCCCTTGGTGGAATCGAAGCTTTTGAAGTGGCAGACTCCTACTGTCCAGGAGACTATGACTTAAGCATTCAAAAGCGTAAAATTGCCGGGATTGCACAACGCCGTTTGAAAGATGTTGTCTGTGTTTCGATTTACCTCAGCGTATACGGTGACCAAAACCGTCGTGGCCGTGTTGTTCGTGATTTCTATGACCACGCACTTCAAGGGGAAGAAACGAAATGGCATTTCCCAGAAGTCAACGCCGATAGCATGTGGAATATTAGTGACGCGCTTGGAATCGACCTCACGATTGAAGACGTTCAAGTCCGCGTATTGCAGGCTTTAACGAAACTTGGATGCACGCTGGAAGAGAACGAAACAGACTTTATTCACACTCCAGATTTCCAAAAAGCACTCGAGCGTTTTGTGAAACGACAATAATCCGTTAAAAAACGCGGTATAAAAGCATTCTAAACGGTTACCCCTCTTGCTTTTCTACCGAAAATAGCATAAACTGAAAGTGCTTATGAGTATTATTCACAATCTAACCGAAAGAAGGCGTCAAACGCATGACTGAAGCATTTAAACGTGAAAAAGTATTTCGTGACCCAGTACACGATTATATCCACGTGCAACATCCAATTATTCTTGAATTAATTAATAGTCGTGAAATGCAACGTCTCCGCAGAATCAAACAAACCGGAGCGTCTATGTATACTTTCCACACAGCGGAACATTCACGATTCTCTCACTCTCTTGGGGTATATGAAATCGCCCGTCGTATTTGCGACAACTTTGCGCGTAACTACGCAACACAAGAAGAAGGCGACGGACTATGGGACGACAGCAATCGCCTTGTCGTGCTCTGCGCTGCCCTCTTGCATGATATCGGGCACGGGCCATACTCTCATACTTTCGAGAAAATCTTTGATACAAACCATGAACAAATCACGATTGACATCATCTTATCTGAGGAAACAGAAGTGAACCAAATTTTACGTAAAGTCTCTTCTACTTTCCCGCAAGAAGTGGCCAGCGTGATTCAAAAAACTCATCCAAACCCTCAAGTAGTGCAATTGATTTCAAGCCAAATCGATGCGGACCGTATGGACTACTTGCTTCGTGACGCTTATTTCACAGGGGTGAACTACGGAACGTTCGACCTTACACGTATCCTTCGTGTGATTCGTCCGTATAAAGGCGGCATTGCATTTACGTATTCTGGAATGCACGCGGTGGAAGACTACATCGTGAGCCGTTATCAAATGTACATGCAAGTGTATTTCCACCCAGTTTCTCGTGGGATGGAAGTCGTGTTAAATCACTTATTAAAACGCGCGGCAGCTTGCTACAACTCAGAATCGAATCCATTAAGACACTCTGCAACGTTCTTGAAACCTTTCTTCGAAGGAACATGGACATTGGAAGACTACTTACGTCTCGATGATGGCGTGTTAAACACATACTTCTCTCACTGGTTACTAGAAGAAGATGCCATCTTGAGCGACTTGTCAGATCGTTTCATCAACCGTCGTCCGTTTAAATCAGTGCCATTTAACCGCACAAATGATGGCGCTCAAATCGAACGCATGAAACAAATCGTAGAAGAAGTTGGGTTCGATCCAGAATACTACACTGCCATTAACAACAGTTTCGACTTACCATACGATTTCTATCGTCCAGATTCGATTAAACCAAGAACGCAAATCGAGCTTGTAGAACGCAATGGTAATATGGTTGAGTTGTCTCAAGTAAGTTCGATTGTAGATGCAATTTCCGGAAAAGTACGTGGTGACGAACGCCTTTACTTCCCTCGCGAAATGGTCAGCGGCGAAATGCAAAACGGCCTCTTCATGGACGACTATGCAGAGTTTCAAAATATCGCTGCACAATTGGACGTATTTTCGAATCAAATGAAATAACAGGATGTGAGGAAAAGCGTTTAGAGGCGATGACGGTTCGCAGGTTAGCCGCAAGGGACTTGGTACAAGTCGTGCGGACTAACCTCGAAAGGCTTGAGCCTCTGCTTTTCCGAACTCAACTACACAGGATACGAGGGCGAACGCTCAGGACTGAATCACTGGACCGAAACGACAGAAGGAACGTGTAACGTTCTGCGTACGTTTTGGGAAGTGGACGTCAGTCCTGTGAGCCCGAGTTCAACTACACAGGATGTGAGCATCATCTACCAATTACTTTTTATAAATAAAAAACACAATATACCTTATAAGGTATATTGTGTTTTCCATATTTTACGGAGCTCTCCGAAAGATTTCCGTAATGGTTAATTAAGCATTGTATTTTTGCTCAGATTCTTATTTAAAAGACGTCCAATTATCCAGCTCAAAACACTACTTAACGCTATTCAACAATTTTCAAGGAGGAACTATGGCTATCAAATTAATCGCCATCGATATCGACGGCACACTTATCAATTCAAAACGCGAAATCACACCACGAGTAAAGGCTGCTTTAAACGCTGCAAGCGCACAAGGAGTCTATGTGGTTCTTTGTACAGGACGCCCATATCCTGGTGTAGAAGGATTGCTTCAAGAACTTGACTTAGTAAACGACCATGACTATGTCGTGACTTACAATGGAACTTTGGTACAACAAACGGGTTCGAAAAAAGCACTCGTGCGTTTCTCAATGACACATGATGATTTAGAGCGCGTGAACAACTACGCTACAAAATACAATGTGCACTATCACGCCATCGACGAAGAAGCGATTTACGTTCCAACAGAAACAGTCGGCAAATACTCGATTCATGAAAGTGAACTTGTAGGAATGCCAATCGTGCACCAATTATACAAAGACATTCCAACGGACAAAGAATTCGTCAAAATCATGTTTGTGGATGAACCTGAAGTGCTAGAAGAATTAATTCCAAATCTTTCTGACGACTTCAAGAGCCGTTACAACATCTTCCGTAGCGCAGGTTTCTACCTCGAAGTGATTCACCCTGAAGCGAGCAAAGGAAAAGCCGTGCATCATCTAGCCGATAAACTTGGCCTTACACGCGATGAAGTGATGTGTCTTGGCGACCACGAGAACGACCGTGACATGATTGAATACGCGGGTCTTGGCGTCGCGATGGGAAATGCGATTGATTCGATCAAAGAAATCGCCAACTTCGTGACAACAACCAACGATGAAGATGGCGTTGCTGTGGCCGTTGAAAAATTCGTACTAAAACAAGGAGAACTAGTCATGCTACATGAGATGACTCTTTTCCCAAAACCGTATGCTTCCATTGCGTCCGGTCAAAAAACGATTGAACTTCGTCTTTACGATGAGAAGCGTCAATCGATTCAAATTGGTAATCACATTCGATTTACCAATACCGAAGATGCTTCGCAAACGACACTGTGCGAAGTGGTTCAATTACATGTCTTTAAAGACTTTAGAGAACTGTATGAAAAACTCCCGCTACTACAATGTGGGTATACTTCAGAAGACGTGGAGAACGCACATCCCGATGACATGTTGACTTACTATTCGAAGGAAAAACAAGCACAATACGGTGTTGTTGGCATCGAACTCAAACGTATATAACAAAACGAGCCTCATTAGGCTCGTTTTTCTTTATCTTTCTCAGGAAATTTAACGTAGATTTCCTGAAAGAAGACTAATTTTTAGCTTTTCTTAATAAAATTAGGAACATTCTTTTGATTTTCAAGGTTTTATTTGCTGTTTTCCCGAATATTACAGGTTTAAAAAGTTGTAATTTCCGTACTTTTGTGTATACTATAATAGTGTCTTAAACAAAAAAAGGAGGACGAGGCAATGAAATTAAAAAGAAGTGAACGTTTAATCGATATGACACAACGTCTATTAGATAACCCACATACGTTAATCTCATTAACAACATTTACAGCGTTGTATCAGTCCGCAAAATCTTCTATAAGTGAGGATATTGCTATTATCAAGAAGACTTTTGAAAAGCAAGGTGTAGGGATTATTCGCACAGTGCCGGGTGCTGCAGGGGGCGTGATTTTTGTTCCGAAAATCAAACGCGAACAAGCATTGGCTGCTGCGGAAAAACTAAAAGAGCAAATGAACGATGCAAGTCGCTTGTTGCCAGGGGGATATATTTACCTTTCTGATTTACTTGCAAAACCAGATGTATTACATGATCTAGGGAAAATGATTGCATCTGCTTACGAAGATAAGAAAATTGATGCAGTTATGACTGTTGCAACAAAAGGGGTGCCAATCGCACAAACCGTTGCGAACTACTTAAACGTACCATTCGTCATCGTGCGCCGTGATTCAAAAATTACGGAAGGTTCTACAGTAAGTATTAACTACGTTTCAGGTTCTTCTTCTCGCGTTGAGAAAATGGAATTATCAAAACGTACATTAGCAAGCGGATCAAACGTATTAATCGTCGACGACTTCTTGAAAGCCGGCGGTACAATCAACGGTATGCGTAGCCTTATTCAAGAGTTTGATTCAACAACAGCAGGTGCGGTTGTGTTCTGTGAATCTGGGGTTTCAAACCACAACGTAACAGACTACTCTTCAATCATCAAGATTACAGAGATTGATACTGAAGCACAAACAATCAAAGCAGAACTAGGAAACTTCTTTGATACACATGAATTTTTATAAGATAAAATGAAATAAAGCGAAGAGCCAAATTGGTTCTTCGCTTTTTGTATGCATGAAAAATTATCATATATGATAATTTCGCTAAATGAAAAATAAGAATAGGGACCACAATGGCAATACCGCTAAGTAGGCAATGGTTGTCATTGTCACCACATTCGTCGCAAAATCAACATCTCCTTTAGCTTCTGCCGCTAAAATCGGCATAATCACCAGTGTTGGAATAGTGGATTGAATAATAAAGGTTTCTTTTAATAAGGTGTTATCCGCTCCTCCAGCAAGTAACACTAGTACCATTAATATTGGAAAAATAATAAAGCGGCCTGCTAGAGCAAGTACGGTGTCGCGGTCGATGCGCAACGTTCCAAGACCACTTTGCTGAAGGTTGATCCCGATATACATGAGCGACAATGGCGTCACTAAACTTCCTACTATATTAATGGAATTTTGTGCAAATGATGGAACTGGAATTCCAAGCGCCACAACTGCTAAAGCCACTAGAAACGCAATGAGCGGTGGTGAACAGAGACTCTTCCACTCGATTCCTTTATTTTTGGTTCCATCAGGACGGTCAATCGCTACGACATAAGTCCCTACGGTGAAAATCGACAATGTATTAATCACGTAGTAAACCAAAAAATACGGCATCGCTTCTTCTCCAAAAAGAGAGAGGTTCAGCGGCAATCCCATAAAGACGGTGTTCGCATTCACGAATGTATTGAGCATCACCCCGCGTCTTCCAACCGGAACTTTGAACAAAACTACAGCGCCCCATGCCACGATGTACCCTAGAATCACCGTAATCAACGAATATAGACTCGCTCCAAAGAAGCTCACGAGTTGTTCTTTTGTTATAAATTTTAATACTGAAACAAAGATGGACGCTGGCAAAGCAATCTTCAAAATCAAATCCGCAATGCTCTTACTGAATCCTTCTTGAAACCATCCCTTGGCCTGCAAGAGATAGCCGAGCGCGATGACCGCTAGAATCGTCACCATACTCGATAACGCCTGTATAATCACATGCTTATCCTCCAAAAATAGTTATTTTCTTACAGATTCTTTCGATCCAATAATGTGAAAGTTAAGTAATCTGTAACAATTGTCTGCAGTCTTTCGTTATATCCACAATCCCCAGAAGCGTAGTTAATCACCATTCCTTGTAAAAACAAATAGGTTCCTCGGACAATATTGAATAATTTTTCTTCACTAATTGAGTGAGGTAATACTGCTTCAATTAAAGATTTTAGTATGTTGAAACTCTTCATTCTTAACTGATTAATTGGTTTTGTGAATTCGGGTAAATCAACTTCTTCCCCTTCAACAATAAATAGAAGCTGATTAGAACTCGCATATTGAAATCCAAAGCGAATAAAATGATGGCAAACTCCTAATAATCTATCCTCTACACTCTCGTTCGATTGATAGATTTCTAAAGAAGTTTGATATAACTTTTCTAGCGGGGCACTGGCAACTTCAAACAGAATTTCATCCTTATTTTTGAAATAAAGATAAATGGTTGTATGAGAGCATCCTGCACGTTTGGCAATTTCTCGAATCCCAACCTCCTGAAAAGATTTTTCTGCAAAAAGACTACTTGCAGCTTCTAAGATTCTATCCCTTGTTAACTGTTCTGAAACCATTCACTTTTCTCCATTTCTTGAAATGCATTCTTCACTTCTCCACCATGAGCAACAGAAAGTATAGCTTGGCTATATTCTTTCAATACTGAATGAGCTGTTTCTAAAGCTTTCAGCATATCTGCTGTATATTCTTTCATTGGTGCATTCAACACTCCCACTCTGTTCGTCGTCAGAAGATCTCCTCCAATTAATAGATTATCCTCTGCATGATAATAACAGGTATGTCCCGGCGAATGCCCTGGTGAATGAATTGCTTTGAGCCCTGCTTGTTCTAACAACTCATTTGACTCGGGAGTTCCTAGTTCAATGAAATCCTGCTTTTTAAAAGTTATTGGCTCTAGCTTTTCTCGACCAGGATATGGTTTTTCTCCTGAGACAAAAGGGATTTCTCTGCTGTCGATAACAATAGGAAGATTTGGTAATAGTGTTTTTAATCTTGGAATTCCCCCAATATGGTCAGAATGCCCATGCGTTAAAATTACTCCAGAAACTCTTTCCTTATCATAAAAATTACGAACAACATACTCTGCCATTCGGGGTAATAATTTAGCTAAACCACTATCAATTAAGAAGTATTGGTTATTCTTTTCAACAACCCAAATACTAACAATGAATATCCCAATATCAAACTCGAATTTTTCAATATGTGGACTAATTCTCTTTCTCTTTGAAATTAAACGATATATCAATTGATTCATTTCAACACCTCAACTGTCAATACTAACCACTGGTTACCACGTAATATAAACCCTTTTTTCACTCAAGTCAAGAAATAAAAAAAGCCTACCAAATAAATGGTAAGCTTTGTTCATTATGCTTTTTTACGGAAGGCACTCACGATAAATGAGATAAATAAAATCACAAGGAACACACATGTAATCGCGGCTCCCGGAGGTGCTTCGTAAATATAGGAAGCGGAAAGTCCTGCAAAGAAACCAATCAGACTGATGATAATTCCGCCGATTATAACGCCATTAAACTTACTGCTCACTCGAAGTGCAATCGATGCTGGCAATACAATAACGGCTGACACTAGAAGTGACCCTGCGATTGGCATCATCACTGCAATCACAACCCCTGTGATAATCGTAAAGAGGTTTGTCATCAAGCGGACGGGTAATCCTGCTGTCATCGCTGTATCTTCATCAAACGACAATACATACAGTGGTTTACGGAAAATCACGTATAACGTAACGACGACAACTGCTAGTAGAATCATAATCCACATTTGCTCATTTGTAATCGTCACGATTGAACCGAATAAGAACTGGTCAACACTGAGTGTCGAGCGACCTTTTTGCATATTCATCAGGATAAGGGCAATCGCCATTCCTCCCGACATTAGAATTGCAACGGTAATCTCAGAATAGCCTCTAAAATATTTTCCAATCGCTTCGATGAAAACTGCTGCGATAATTACCACAATTAGCGTTGTGAGTGTTGGATTCATCCCCAAAAGAAATCCTAGCGCCACCCCAACAAGGGATACGTGCGATAAGGTGTCGGCCATCAGCGACTGTCTTCTAAGAATTAAGAACAATCCAAGAATCGGCGTGATAAAAGCCATCGCTATTCCTGAGATGAATGCTCTTTGCATGAAACCATAGAAAAACATCTCCATGGAGAATCCTCCTTTCGTTGCAGATGGATATGTTTATCCACGTATTGTTCAAGCGCTTCTTCCTCATGAGTGACCATTAAAATGGCTTTCCCGTGATGAGCGCAAGCGTGGTGTAATAGATGATAGAATCGTTCTCTAGAAGCCTTATCCATACCGGCAGTTGGTTCATCGAGGACGAATAAATCTGGGTCTGTCGCAAAAATTCGTGCTAAACAGATGCGTTGTTTTTGTCCTCCTGATAAATCTCCGATACGTTTATTGCGTTGCTCCCACATTCCTACGGATTTAAGAGAGCGTTCGATATGTTCATGATCTTCTGCATTTAATTTTTTGAACCAGCGCCCTTGTTGGTAACGACCTGACGCCACAAGTTCATACACATTTGATGGGAACCCTACATTAAAAGAAGAAATCTGTTGCGGAGCGTATCCAATCGATAACTTCTCGCCATTGCTATTTTTCTTTGCGATAGTGGCTTTCCCACTCTTTGGTGTTAAGAGTCCTAAAATATTTTTTACTAAAGTAGACTTAGCTGCTCCGTTTTCCCCAGTCAAAATCACAAACTGACCCGGTTCCACTGTAAAGCTAATATCTTCAAGTACTGTCTCTTGTTCATATGAGAAAGAAAGATGTTCTACTGAAATATAACTCATACCTTTCTCCTTTCTAAATCGTAGTGATTCTTTTTTATACAATGGATAGAATAGCATATTGAGTGCACTCCGTCAATGTTTCGGGCTTTGGAAGCATCATCTGGAAACAAGGCGGACTATCGATTGTAACGTTCATTTTACTACTTGTTTTATAGTTGAAATACCATCTCTAAGAATTATTAGGGAATTTTACCAATAATTCTTTTTTTATATTGCTTTTCGGATTTCAGAGTGATATCATTTAGATATCAAATAGACAAAGGAGTCTTTTTTATGAACGAAAAAATTTTAAAAACAAAATCTAACGGTTTTGCTGCGTTGTTTAGCATTTTACTTCTACTCATCCTTTCAGTTGTGGGCTTTATTTCCTCAATTGTGTTGATAACAAATGAAGGCCTACAAGTAGTTTGTATTATCCTCAGCATTCTAGTATTTATCAGCAGTCTTATCCTTTTTGGAGGACTAAAAGTTGTTAAACCTCAAGAAGCGATTGTTTTGACGCTCTTTGGTGAGTACACAGGAAGTATTAAAGAACCTGGCTTCTATTTTGTAAATCCATTTAGCGTGTCTGTAAACCCTGCTGCCAAAACAAAATTAGGCCAAAGCGGTGACGTCGACCGTCAAAGTACTCCTGTTACTATTAGCACTACAGGCGGCGTTGAAGCGAACTTGAATGCCTTAAAAAATCAAATTTCTCTAAAAATTATGACGTTAAACAACTCTCGTCAAAAGATTAACGATTGCCTAGGGAACCCTGTTGAAATCGGAATCGCTGTTACTTGGAGAGTGGTCGATACGGCTAAAGCAGTCTTCAACGTAGATAACTACAAAGAATACTTATCGCTTCAATGTGATAGCGCGCTTCGTAATATTGTGCGTATTTATCCATATGATGTGGCTCCAAACGTTGATACAACTGGGGATGGTATTGCCGATGAAGGTAGCTTACGTGGTTCAAGTGAAGTCGTTGCAAAACGTATTCGCGATGAAATCCAAGCACGTGTTGAAAATGCAGGTCTTGAAATCATCGAAGCACGTATCACTTACCTTGCTTACGCTCCAGAAATCGCTGCAGTAATGCTTCAACGTCAACAAGCTTCTGCAATTATTGACGCTAGAAAGATGATCGTAGACGGTGCTGTTGGAATGGTTGAAATGGCGCTAGAACGCTTAAATGAAGGAGAACTCGTAGAACTGGATGAAGAACGTAAAGCTGCGATGGTCTCTAACTTACTCGTTGTTCTTTGCGGCAATCATGATGCTCAACCAATCGTTAATACAGGAAGCTTGTACTAACGATGGCTGATTTAAAGAAAAAACAAATTCCATTACGACTGTCATCTAAATTATATGCTGCTATCGCATCATGGGCAGAAGATGATTTTAGATCAGTCAATGGACAAATCGAATATTTATTAACGGAATGTGTGAAACAACGTAAGAAAGATGGTAAATACGTCTCTGAAACCATTGACGAACCATTTGAAATCGACATTGAATAACAAAAAGGATGGACGAAATTCGTCTATCCTCTTTATTTTCTCTTCAAACTACCAGCAATCGTTGCTTTCCCGCAACCAAAAGAAAATTAAATTTAAGCACCATGATTACGCAGAATCATGAGGATTTTATAATAACAGTAACGTGTTTCGCAAAAAAGACGAATTAAAGGGAGTTCGGAATTCATTCCGTACTCCCTTTTTGAGTTTTTTAGGCGAGAGACTCTAGGCTCGAGCCGGTGCAACGTTACCGTTATTATAAACAAATCCGCAAGGATTCGAAGTAATCTTTTTGCACTTTATTGTTTAATTTTCTTTTGGCTATGCAGTGGTTTAGCGAAAATCATACGACCTGCTGCAGTTTGAAGGGCGCTCGTTACGACCACTTCAATCTCTTGATTCATATAATATTGTCCATCTTCCACGACAATCATCGTACCGTCATCCAAGTACGCAACCCCTTGTTGGCGCTCCGTTCCCGATTTAACCACTGTCGTCTTCAAGGTTTCCCCTGGAATCACAACTGGCTTGATGGCTTGCGCTAACGCATTAATATTAAAGACTGGCACATTTTGGAACTCGCTGACTTTATTTAAGTTAAAGTCGTTCGTGATAATAATGCCATCAATCGCCTTTGCCAAGCGAATTAACTTGCGGTCTACTTCATTAATATCGTCATAGTCTCCATCGTAAATTTCTACTTTAATATTCTCTTCTTTTTGAAGAGCGTTTAAAATATCTAATCCACGGCGCCCTCTCACACGCTTCAAGCTATCGGCGCTATCGGCGATATATTGTAATTCATTCAGTACAAATACTGGAATCACGAGGATCCCTTCGATAAAACCTGTTTTAGCGATATCGTAAATTCGTCCATCAATAATGACGCTTGTATCAAGCAGTTTGTATTTTCTGAAGTTATCTCCTGCTTTACGTTCAAGCACTGGAGAATCCTCCGTTTTCTTTCTTGTCCCCGTAAAAGCTTTTAAAATATCTTCACGACGCGTCGTTCCGACATAAAAGCCAAGGTACCCAAAGATAATACTTAAGGCGATTGGTAAAGCTTGCGTAATTGCTGGAATTTGTAAGTTTGTAAATGGCAATCCAACGAGCCATGCGACTAAGAGCCCAATCAGTGCACCAATCATTCCAAAGAGTAAATAGCTCACAGAAAGTTGGCTAACGAGTTTTTCAAGTCTACGAATACCCTTTAAAATCGGATCCGTCACGAATAGGGAAATAAAGAATAAAATAATAGCACCTAACAAAATATTCGTAACTTGCGATGTTAACCATTCATTCGCAATGTTGAATGCTTGCCATAGACTTGGAAAGTACGTTGCACCTAAAGACCCTCCAAGCAATACGAAAATCAGTTGCAATAACTTTCTTCCGTATGCTCGAAATTTTTTAGGTTGTTCCATAACCGTTCTCCTTTCTAATTTTCTTTTCCGAAGGCTTTGTAAATAGCTTCTTTGACAGAAGATACTCCAACGACTTCGATATTTTTTGGAAGTTCCCATCCATCTAAATTATTTTTTGGAATAAAGACACGCTTGAATCCGAGCTTTTCAGCTTCGCGAACACGGTCATAGACACGATTCACTTTACGAATTTCACCAGTCAAGCCGATTTCTCCGATAAAGCAATCACCCATCTGCGTTTCTTTTTCCTTGTAACTTGAAACAATACTCATCGCAATCGCTAAGTCGACTGCGGGTTCATTGAGTTTCAAACCACCTGTTGATTTAAAGTAAGCATCTTGGTTTTGTAATAGAAGTCCTGCACGTTTCTCAAGCACCGCCATCAAGAGCGCTACACGATTATAGTCCAGACCGCTTGTCGTACGGCGTGCATTTCCAAAGGCCGTTGGTGACAATAAACATTGCACCTCGGTTAAAATTGGCCTTGTTCCTTCAAGAGATACGACGATTGCCGAACCTGTTGCGCCAGCCAGACGTTCTTCTAAAAAGACTTCGGAAGGATTCGTTACTTCGTTCAGCCCTTCTTGATGCATTTCGAAAACGCCAATCTCGTTGGTGGATCCAAAACGGTTTTTCACGGAACGAAGCACGCGGAAGCTATGATGTTTATCCCCTTCGAAATAAAGAACAGTATCCACCATATGTTCCAACATACGTGGCCCTGCTAATGCTCCTTCTTTTGTCACGTGACCTACGATAAAGATGGCAATCTGATTGAGCTTTGCAAGTCGCATCAATGTAGCTGTCGCCTCACGAACATGAGACACACTTCCTGCAACCCCATTTGCTTGCGGATGTGTCATCGTTTGAATCGAGTCGATAATGACATAGTCTGGTTTCAATGCTTCCACTTGCGCAACGATATCTTCTAGGTTTGTTTCAGCGTAAATATAAAATCCGTCTGCTTGCATCCCGAGACGCTCCGCACGCATTTTAATTTGAGACGCACTTTCTTCTCCCGAGACATAGAGAACCGTTCCTTGTGTTTGTTGTAATTCACTAGACACTTGTAATAATAAGGTAGATTTTCCAATCCCAGGGTCCCCACCAATTAATACTAGAGAACCTGGAACCACGCCACCCCCGAGCACACGGTCGAGTTCGCTAATGGAGGTCTTCACACGATTCACGCGCTCATAAGAAACTTGATCTAATCGCATTGGTTTTGTCTTATGTGCTTCTTCTGAATGTTGCACTAAGGAAGGACGTTTAGCATTGCTCGTCGTTTCCTTGAACTCTTCCATCGTAGACCAGTTCCCGCAGTTTGGGCATTTCCCTAAATATTTTGGTGAATTATATCCACACTCTCTACATACAAAACTTGTGGCTGCTTTTGCCATTTTGGCTCCTTTCTAACGAACGCCAGAAGAACCAAAGCCGCCTGTACGTTCATTCATATCGTTTTCTTCATCCGCATCCGCTTTTAAGAACGGTAGGAAGATTCCTTGGCCGATACGATCGCCTTTTTTAATTTCTTTATCGAATAATCCGAAGTTTAATAATTGGAAGTAAATATGCCCTTCATTGTCAGGGTTGTTGTAGTAGTCGCTATCCACGATTCCCACACCGTTTGGTAAGACAAGGAAGTGTTTCAATGGGTTACTTGAGCGGTTCGCCAATTGTAAGTACTCATCTTCTTGCATATAAGACTTGATTCCCGTTGGAACAAGAACCGGTTTTAAGACTTTTTGCTCTTTCGCAAGTTCCGCTTCCACTGTTTCTTTATCCGTTGTATAAATCCATTGTTTTAATTGAGTGGCTGCAAATTTGAAAAGCATTTTCCAAATGCTTGGTAATACGATATCTTCGGCAGCTTCGAAGTCATACCCTGCTGAATGTTTTGTCGAACGTTTTGGAACTGTGATTCCTTTTCCTTCATAAGCAGATACGATTTCAAATCCACGTTTTCTTTCCATTTCATCACCTTTTTCATGTAAGTTTCTAACCCCTATCATAACATTGTTTGGCACGTGTTGCATCCTTCTCAATACTTTTTTACTTCTTTATTATAAGTTACGTCCAAATTTTAAAAATAAGGGATACTTTTTGGGCAAAGTGCACAATTTTTACAGTCGTTTTTGTGCAACCTTCCCCTATCTCTTTTCCTCAAAAAAACGTAAACTGTTACTGTAAAACAAATTATAGGGGGAAATCCTAATGGTAGAAATGCAATTAAATCATATTCACAAAAAATATGACAACGCGGAAAACTATTCCGTAACAGACTTTAACTTACACATCAAAGACCGCGAGTTCATCGTATTCGTAGGTCCTTCAGGATGCGGTAAATCAACAACTCTTCGTATGATCGCTGGTCTTGAAGATATTTCTGAAGGGGAATTAAAAATTGGCGACGTTGTAATGAACGACGTGGCTCCAAAAGATCGTGATATCGCGATGGTATTCCAAAACTATGCCCTATATCCTCACATGAGCGTATATGACAACATGGCATTCGGTTTGAAATTACGTAAATACGACAAAGCTGAAATTGACAAACGTGTTAAAAACGCAGCAGAAATCTTAGGCTTAGCTCAATACTTAGAACGTAAACCAGCAGCTTTATCTGGTGGTCAACGTCAACGTGTGGCTTTAGGACGTGCGATCGTTCGTGATGCGAAAGTATTCTTAATGGACGAACCTCTTTCTAACTTAGATGCTAAATTACGTGTTGCGATGCGTGCTGAAATTGCGAAATTACACCGTCGTTTAGAAACAACAACAATTTACGTAACTCACGACCAAACAGAAGCGATGACAATGGCTGACCGTATCGTAATCATGAAAGATGGTTTCGTACAACAAATCGGTTCACCACAAGAAGTGTACAACACTCCTAACAACGTATTCGTAGCTGGATTCATCGGATCACCAGCAATGAACTTCTTCAATGTAACATTGAAAGATGGCGTGATTTCAAATGGTAAAGGTTTATCATTACAATTACCTGAAGCAAAGAGAAAACTTCTTGAAGACAAAGGTTACAATGGAAAAGAATTAATCTTCGGTATCCGTCCAGAAGATATCGAAAGTTCTCAAATCGCTATCGATACTTACCCATCATCTTCAGTGAAAGCAGAAGTTGTCGTATCAGAATTACTTGGTGCAGAAACAATGCTTTACACTCGTGTTGACGATACTGAATTCGTATCTAAAGTGGATGCTCGTGACTTCCACAACCCAGGCGAAACAGTTGAATTAGCATTCGACTTAAACAAATCTCACTTCTTCGATAAAGAAACTGAGGAAGTTATTCGCTAAGAATAAACTATAGAAACTACAAAAGCTGACAGCTCGAATGAGCCGTCAGCTTTTTTCATTTATCTATTTATTCGTCTACTTCTTGAAGCTCACATTCAAAACGATATTCAAAGAACTTCTCGATAACGGCTTTGAGTTCATCATTACTTAGCTTTTTAATAATCGCATCGAAATCAATCGCTTCTAGTTCTTCCTCAGTCAGCTTTTGATAAGGTGGTAAATCAGAATACTTTCTTAACTCATCATAAACAATGAAATCCCCATCGATAAACGATTCGATAAGCCCACGTTTTTGAAGAAGGTAAAACAACGCTTGATAACTATCTCCAGTAAAACTATAGACTGTTTTATCCGAATAAATACCACAGCAGTGTGTTTGATTGAGATTTAATTTTACTTTTGTCATCCTAGTTTAGCCTCCATTACTCTATAAAAACCTATCTAAATAAGAAGCTACGGGACAAAACTTACCGTAACTTTGATATAGCCACAAAAAGATAAGGAGAAGAGGAGATTTGAACTCCCGCGCCGCTTTCACGACCTATCGCATTTCGAGTGCGACCCCTTCAGCCTCTTGGGTACTTCTCCATGGTTCTAGTATAGTACGGAGATATTCTTCAATCAATCACTTTTTCAAGAAAAAATTTCAAATTCAAAAATTGACATTCAATACTCGTTTTCATTATACTAAGCGTACATTAGAGGTGCGATTTATCGCAGGCTCTACAGATGATATTTTTCAGAGATGTTTTACCGGCTCTGCAAAGGACACCTAAATAGGTGTCCTTTCTTATTTTAAAATATCGCACTACCAACCCTAGTTGATAATCTCCATTATTAAGACATGAATATAAAGTCAAAAGGATCGTCAAAAAGCAGGAGTTACTTCTCCTGCTTTTGTAATTTTTCGGCATATTCAGTTAACGCGCATCCTGTTTTAATGGTTAAATTTTCTATCTTACGTTCGCCACTAACCAATCGACTTAAAACAGATAATGTAACGCCTGTATCTTTATTAATTCTATATTGAGTTGCATTATTTAACAGCCATTCTCTCAGTGTCTACTTTCATATTATCACCTACTTAAATATAAACCACATGATTACTCCTATGAAAATTAGCCATCCGATAAATGCTTTCCAGTCAAATTTATGTTTTGTTATTTTAAAGTTTACTTTCATTTTTACATACTCTATGATACAATTTTGGTAAAGGAGTGAGGCTATTCGCCCCACTCGATTTCCCACTCAATTGTGAAGATTACTAAGTTTAGTTTGAAGGTTAGTTTTGTTTTCTCCCTTTTGAGTGGCTTTTTCTTTACCATATTTCGTCTCATATTTTTCTCCTTTCATAATTGTTAAGGGCATCTCCTTTACAATTAATGTTATATCACTTTAGTGTAATATATCAACAGATTTTAAAAAATATTTTTGAAGAAAATGCAAAAAAAGCCTATCTAATGATTTAGATAGGCTTTATAAATTATTTAACTGTAATCAATCCTTCTGGCTCGACTGTGAAGTCTGGCTTCTCTGCCATAGTTCCGTCTTCGCTGTTATAGTACCATTCGTTATTGATTTTTTCCAACCAGTAGCCATTACACCATCGGCATCTAACCAATACCATGCTGAACCACACTCGTTTGAAGATAAATATATATCACAAAGAACGGAATGCGTACAATACGGATAAATGGAAGCCTAGAGCGATTGCTTAAGGAGTGGGAAGAATTATCCGGAAATGAAACGTATGTATTTCAGAACCGCAATAACTCGTTCTATTCATCCAATACAGCCGTTTACTGGTTAAATCAGATACTAGAAGGTACTAACTTCCCTAGAATCACTCCTCACGGTTTCAGACACACTCACGCGTCGTTATTAGCAGAAGCAGGAGCAGACTTAAAAGACATCCAGGATAGATTGATGTCGTTAGAAGGTCAAAAGGATAGTCAATCACTAAAAACGGAAAACAAAAAAACCACCGACTCGTAGCCGGTGGAAAAAAGGATTAGAAATATTTATTTGGGAGGATAAATATTCTCTTTGGGAATAATTAGAGTATAGAGGTACATTATGAAAATAGTATGAAAATACAATTTTCATTTTGCATTTTCTTTTCACTTTTTCTATGAGTATCTTTACTTATTTATGATAAGCGTGCCCTGCATTAATACGGAATGCGCGGTAAATTTGTTCGGTTAATACAAGTCTCATGAGTTGATGGGGTAAAGTAATACGCCCAAATGAGATTTTACGGTCGGCACGTTTTTTCACGGCCGGGCTTAACCCAAGAGATCCACCAATCACAAAGACCATTGAGCTCTTCCCGTGCAACGCAAAGCTATCCATTTCTTTAGCTAATTGTTCAGAACTCACTAAGTCCCCTTCGATTGCCATGGCCACGACAACGTCCCCATCTTTAATTTTAGCAAGGATGCGTTCTCCCTCTTTTTCGAGCACTTGTTCCATTTCTTTGTCGCTTAAATTTTCAGGCGCCTTTTCGTCTGGCACTTCTATTACTTGGAACTTACAGTAGCTGCCTAAGCGTTTCGCGTATTCATCGATTCCTTGTTTTAAATATTTTTCTTTCAGTTTTCCTACACTCACAATGGTAATATTCATTTGATCCCCTCATTTCACAAATTATCTTACCTTTTTTTGACAAAAATTGCTTGTTTTATCCCTTTTTCCACAGTTATCCACAAAGTTATCCACATGTACACATGTTCGCCCCTAAATTTTGGGCTTTTTTTATGAAAAACACTAGATATAGATTCAAAATTTTTATTTGTTATCTAATTGTTATATTTCCAACCGGTGTAAAAATACCAGTTATCCACAGTTATCCACACCGGGTTTGTGTATATAGAATCCTTGTTATATCAACGTTTTAAGTAACTGACTCCAAAAGTTATCCACAATAAAATTTTATCATGTGAATAACTTTTTTCAATAAAATCCTATAATTAAGCCCTTTTTAGCCTATCCATTTTCAACACCGATTTCCCACTTCACAGACTTGACAAGCCGTTAATGCCACAGTTTTCCACAGACTTATCCACATTTTTGTGGATAACCTTGTGGAAATACACAAAAAAAGTCGAATAGCACTTCGCTATCCGACTCCTTATTCGTTATTGTTATAAACTTGGACTGTTCGTTTCTGTTAAAGAAATCGTTGTTGTTTGTTTTTGTCCATTTCTATAGTATGTTACTTCAAGCTTATCGCCAACTTTATGGCTGTAAAGAACTTTACGTAAGTTTTGAATTCCTTGAATTTTTTGTCCATCCATTTCAACAATGACATCGTAAGCTTGTAGTCCCGCAGCTTTTGCACTACCTTTCGCCATGACTTCTGCAATAACGACTCCGTTCTTCACATCTCGTGGTAAATTCAATTGCTCGATTACTCGTTCATTCACACTTGATAAGTTTACCATTGAAATTCCAAGAGCTGGACGTGTAATTTTCCCGTCCGTTTCGAGTTGCTTAATAATCGAAACAACTTCGTTACTTGGAATTGCAAATCCCATCCCTTCAACAGACGACTTAGAAATCTTCATTGAGTTGATTCCGATGACTTGGCCAGCGCTATTAATTAACGCACCACCTGAGTTCCCTGGGTTAATCGCTGCATCTGTTTGAATGGCCGTTACGACCCAGTCTTCTTGTCCATCGCCATCAACGTCTGTGGCAACAGCACGGTTAGTTGCTGACACGATTCCTTGCGTTACACTTGTTGCGAATTCACTTCCAAGAGGAGAACCAATCGCAATCGCGGTTTGTCCAACTTCAACATCATCAGAATTTGCAAATTCAGCGACAGTTGAAACATTTGTATTGGCAATACGAATCACCGCTAAGTCTGTCCATTGGTCACTACCAACAAGCTCAGCTTTTTCACGTGTCCCGTCTGCTAAAAGAACTTCTAATTCTTGTGATTTCGCAATAACGTGATAGTTCGTCACGATATAGGCATATCCACCCTCATTTTTATAAATGACCCCACTACCTTCAGACGCAGTAGCTAATTCTCCTCCGGTTTGTTGTGTGCCGTATAAGTTATTTCTTGAAGTTGATTGTTTGTTAATCACTGAAACAACCGCGTTCTTCACTTCAGCAACCACTTTTGTGATTTCTGTTCCACCTTTTGTGGCTGTGGATGTTTTTGTTGTTTCCACTTGTGTTTGTGAGGGTTGTGTAGCAGGTGTTGTTGCTTGGTTTGCTGGATTCGTTACAGCCATAATTCCAACTCCTCCGGCAACAGCGACTGCTCCTCCCAATAATCCGCCGATAAAGCCATTTTTAAAAGCTTTCGATGATTTTTTTCTTTGTAATTGTTCTTGTGACATCTGCTCACTCCTCTCGTTTGTAAATATACAATAGTTTTTTCATATGAAATTTATATGAAATAAAGCTTATAGAGTACTTAAAAAACTCTTTCGAACTTGCTAAATTTTTAAACGGTAAATAATTTTGTGGGTTCATACGGATCCGTATGATAGAGCTCGAACGCCTGATGAACGCCTTTATCATGCGTTTGGAAGATACTTTCGGCTGTTTGATAGGCGATTTCCTTCATGTTATTATCTTGACTTAAGTGTCCTAGATAAATTCGTTTCGTGCGGTCACCCATCATTTCACACATCGCAAGCGCGCCATCATCATTCGATAAATGACCCTTGTCGCTTAAGATACGTTGTTTCAAATGCCAAGCGTAAGGTCCCATTCGAAGCATTTCTAAATCATGATTGCTTTCGATGAGATACGCATCTGCATTTTTCAACAAACCTCTTAGCTTATCACTCACATAACCCGTGTCTGTCAGCATCACGAACTGCTTGCCTTCGTGTTGGAAACTATAAAATTGAGGAGCTGCCGCATCATGCGATACGGCAAAACTCATGACATCTAAGTCTCCAAACGTGAGCGTGTCTCCGGTATTGAAGATTTCCTGTTGTTCGAGAGCGACTTTCCCAATCTTTCCAGCCATGGCTTGCCATGTTTTTTCATTGGCATAGATTGGAATCCCGTATTTACGAGCCAGAACCCCAATTCCTTTAATATGGTCAGAATGTTCATGGGTGACGAGAATGGCATCCACATCCGAAATGGAGCGATCAATCTTCTCCATTTGCGCAGTAATGGCTTTACCAGTGAGTCCACAGTCCACTAATATTTTTTGTTTTGGCGTTTCGATGTAAGTAGCATTCCCCGAGCTACCACTCGCGAGTAAACTCACTTTCAAACCTTGTTCTTGCATGTTTATTCCCTTCTTATTGTTGTTGTAGACTTTGCGTTGTTGTTGTGTTATTTGTTGTTGTACGCTGCGTTTGCGTATTCGTTGTTTCTAGCGTTTCATTCGCTAGAACCGTTCCATGAATTGCATCCACACGCCGAGCGATTAATTGTCCGTCAGCTTGGCGTATTTCAATATACCACGCAGGTGAGTAAATTGAAAAATCTTTTAGTACAAGCGATTGATAATACGATAATTTTACCGATTGAACGGTTGCCTTCGACGAAATTCGTCCGGCTAAGTAAAGAATCTCAACCGCCCTTTGAGCTGTAATCAATTCACGCTCTTTCCCAAGTACTTGCACACTTCCCGCATAAGTCTGTTCATAGCTTACGACTTGGTCATTGGCATTTACTGTAAAGATAATTTGACTCGAGCCATCCATAATCGTTAACTTATCTGCTTTTTGTGTATAAATTACTTTGCGGGTTGTTGGATTATAAGATGACCATGTGTATTGGTCTCCAAAAGCCACTTGATTATTTTCAACGATTTTTGTTAAATCCGCAAAGCTATCTGCAGATACAGATCCGCTTAAGTCTAATTGGATTGGTGTCACAAATTGCCCGTTAATAATATTTTTTTCTAGCGTTACGACTTGATTTGGTAAACTAGACAATTTTCCATCTGTAGATTCCGGTGTTACTTGAATAATCGGAACGGACTCTACTGTCGCATTTAGCGTTGGTAATGTAATTCCGTCTAACTTCATTTGGTCAATGACGTTAATACTTGTATTCAACGGATTTTTCACATCAGATCTTTTTTGCCATACTAATCCGAATAAGAATAAATCAAGGATAAAGAAGCAGACGATGAGGACGACTGCACTTCTCTTAAAATCCATCTGCGTCACCTCCCGTTGTTTGCGGTCCGTTCGCTGGTTCTGTCTGATGCTTCTCTGCTTTTAATTCAGCAAGCGTCTTCCAGGTTCCATTCTTTTTGATGTACCACGTTGGCGTAAATTCAACGATTTGAACACTCTCGCTACTAATCGTCCATGAATAGCCGATTCGAATATCTTCAATCTCATTCATGACGAAGCCTTCGTTCAACATTTCAGTGACGATCGTCTTCCCACCAACAACCGTTACCTTCTTACTTTTCGTTGGTAAAGGTGTTTGTGCGATTAGCGATGAAGTTCTCATTTTTTCGATGCCATTCGTGTTGGCTTTTATTTGCGTAAATCCTTCTTTTCCGCTCGATAAAATTGGATACGAATCGACATAGCGGACAAAATCAACAATATTATTATTTAAATCCACTGAGAATAGACTCACACCTAATTGCCAACCTCCAAGACGTTTCATCTGATTGAAAGTTTGCGTTAAGTTATTCGTATAGAGTAGCGTTTCTTCTCCTGAACGGTTCTCAAAGAAAGTAACTACATTCGTTGTACGGTCCAATTTCAATTGCGACAAGTTATCATTGTACACAACTGTCTTTCCGTCTCCACGCGTACGAATTTCTGATTGGTTAGTAAATAATTGAGTAATGTAGAAACTCATCGGGATTTGTTCGATTAAGTAGGCCGATTGTTCAACATTCAAATTATCTTGTTCGACAAAGAATTGTTTTGTCTTTCCACGATAAGATTCGACTTCATAGAAGTCACTATCCGCATATAATGCTTCGAGTTCTGTTTTGAGACTCTCATCAATTTTTGCACTGTAGAGTTGTTTATTCTCGTCGTTAATGAAGTACGCTGTATGAGGATCGTCCGTACGAATCACAATGCGTGAGAAACGATCATTGCTTAAGTCCTCATTATTTGCATCGAAGTAGCGACTCAAAATCCCAAACGAATGTAATCCATCAAATAGAATTTCAATGCGCGCTTCACGCAAGACAAGATTTTCATAAGTAGTCTCATCCATCGTTTCCAGACGCGTTAAATTCGTAAATCGTTTATTTAAATGACTGTTCACTTCTCTCATAATTGAAGCGCTACTTGTCATTTCGTATTTATTTTTATTCGTTAACACTAAACGAGTGGGTCTGAAGACATCCTCCATCGAATAGGTTGCACGAACTTGTACACCTGTATCTTGTTGTGTTGCAACTTTATTATTATTTTGCTTTTGATTCGTAAAGAAATCAACCGGACGTACTACGATGAGATACGTAAACACAAAGCTAATGGCCATTAAAACAAGGAGTGTCGTTAGCATTGCACGATAACGTTTAAAATTCATCCCATTCACCGTCCTCTTCAAATGGAACATATGGTAGAGAAACAAAGAATGTAGATCCTTTATTTTCAATACTGTTCACCCAAATTTTTCCACCGTGTAATTGAACGACTTCTTTCGCAATAGCCAGTCCAAGACCACTACCACCCATTGCTCTTGAGCGAGCCTTATCTACACGATAGAATCGGTCGAATAAGTGTGGAATATCCTTACGAGGAATTCCCAACCCTTCGTCACTTACACTCACGATTAAATCCGTATGAGTTTCCATTAAACGAACGATAATACGACCCCCGTCTGGAGAATATTTAATCGCATTATTGATAATATTATCCAACACTTGCGTCATCTTATCTTGGTCAATTTCAACCCATAAATCTCGTTGTGTGATATCCGTTAAAATACGGTAATTCTTTTCACGATATTGGTCACTTGAAAGCACCATATCGAAACGGTTGGCAATATGTTTCACCAACTCGTTCATATTCACGAACTCCTTATCGAGTTCAAGACGGTTTTGGTCCATACGCGATAAGTTGAGTAAGTCCGTAATCATACGCATCATACGGTCTGTTTCAGTTTCGATAACATGTAAGAATTCTGGCGCAATTTCTTTATTTTCCCATGCCCCATCCACTAACGCTTCTGTATAACTCTTAATACTTGTTAGTGGAGTACGTAATTCGTGGGAAACGTTCGATACGAAATTACGACGTTCGCGGTCGATTTTCTCTTGTTCGGTAACGTCTGTTAATACGCAGACAAGACCGCTAATAAATCCAGATTCACGTTGAATCACTGAGAACTCACATTGCACGATGGTATCTTCGCCATCTTCTTCAAACGTAATCATACGTTCTTCTTGAGACTCAAGTAAATCCCTGAAAGTAACAGTACGGTCGAGTCTTAATACATCTAATAATGGTGTCCCGACAATTCGTTCGCTACGTAAGTTTAAAATATCTAACGCTGCCGCATTGATAATTACAATACGTCCACGACGGTCGGTCGCAATTACCCCGTCACTCATATGACGTAGGACACTATCCAACCTTTGCCGTTCCGCTTCGGTCCCTTCTTGCGCTTCTTTAATCTTCACAGAGAGGTCGTTAATGGCTTGCCCTAATTGACCAAGCTCGTCATCTCCGTAAATCATCACTTCACCCGTATAGTTTCCTTCAGCAATCTGTTCCGTTTGTTGCTTCATCTCTGCGATTGGACGCGTAATCCCTTGTGAAATCATCACGGTAATCACGATAGCCAAAATAATGACAAAGATAGAAGAACTAATAAAGATAACCCCGATATCTTTGACTTGCGTATAACGCGATTCGAAATTCGATGTTACTGAAATAATCCCAACCGGATTCCCTGAAGCAGTATTCACTGGGTCAATCGGTGAAACGTATTTCCAATAACGCGTTTCGCCTTCCGTGAAGTTATAACTTTGCACGGTATTCGACACAACGACTTGTTGAACGTCCGCTTCTGTTGAACGTGTTCCAACCACAGACTGCTGCGTTTGGTTCGTTGTTCCCAAAATATATCCTTGCATGTCCATGATGCGAATTTCGACAATACTATTCCCTGTTGGGTAATCTTGTAATAATTGCGAAATTTCAGACATCTTCGCTTCATCGGTCGCATCTTTTGCCAAAATCGGCTGCACGTTATTCTTCAAGAACCCTACTTGCAGTTGGATTTGTTCCTGGAAGTTAGACACCATTTGCGACTCTAATTGTGTTAAGAAGTTCGCAACAATGAGTTGCAGCGAAATAACTAAGAGCAAGATGAACAGCATCGGAATCTTAAATTGAATGGAACGAAAGAATCGTTTCATTTTCTTCATGAGTCATTTTCCCCTCTACTTTTTAGAAAAATACGCTTTTCTTGCCGGTAGTTCAGGTGGCAAGGAAAAGCGCATTTCAATCTTAAGCTTCTTTTTCTTGATCTGGGGTCTTAATATAGTAACCTACCCCACGACGAGTCATAATCCATGTTGGGTGACTCGGTGTATCTTCGATTTTTTCACGTAAGCGACGTACCGTAACGTCCACTGTACGCACATCTCCGAAGTAATCATATCCCCACACCGTTTGCAATAGGTGCTCACGTGTGATTACTTGCCCGATATGTTTTGCTAAGTAGTGAAGTAATTCGAACTCACGGTGCGTTAATTCGATTTCTTCGCCACGTTTTGAAACCACATAAGCATCTTCATGGATAATGAGTGAGCCTAATACGATTTCGTTAGCTGTTTTTTCTTCTTCTGCTTCCGCTGGAGCTAATTGTTGACGACGTAAGTTTGCTTTCACACGTGCGATTAACTCACGGTTTGAGAAAGGTTTTGTCACATAGTCATCGGCTCCAAGTTCAAGACCTAAAACTTTATCGATTTCAGAATCTTTGGCTGTCACCATGATAATTGGGACATTGCTTGTTTTACGGATTTCACGGCATACTTCTAAGCCATCAATTTTCGGTAACATTAAGTCTAAAATAACTAAATCTGGATTTTTTTCGTTGAAAGCCACCAGACCCTCTTCACCGTCAAAGGCTGTGATTACTTCAAAGCCCTCTTTTGTAAGACTAAACTTGACGATGTCTGAAATTGGCTTCTCATCATCTACAACTAGGATTTTTTTCATATAAATCCTCCTTTACTCTATTACTTTTTTATGCCCAAACACTTTCTAAAATGTTGGTTTGTTCTCTATCTGGTCCTACACTGAATGTAGAAATTCGTACGCCGACTAATTCTGAAATACGACGAACATAGTTGCGCGCATTTTCAGGAAGCTCTTCGAGTGAACGGCAACTTGTAATGTCTTCGTTCCAACCTGGTAATTCTTCATACACAGGTTCGCATTGTCCTAGTTCTACTAGGCTTGCTGGGTAGTGAGAAATTTCTTCTCCATTTGGTTTACGGTAAGCTACACAGATTTTAACTGTTTCTAAACCTGTTAAAACATCGATACTGTTTAAGCTTAAGTTTGTAATACCTGATACACGTTTCGAGTGACGCATTACAACGCTATCGAACCAACCAACACGTCTTGGACGTCCAGTTGTTGTACCGTATTCACGTCCGACTTCACGAATACGTGAGCCGATTTCATCGAATAATTCTGTTGGGAAAGGTCCATCCCCTACACGAGAAGTGTACGCTTTACATACCCCAACGACTTTATTAATTTTTGAAGGTCCAACACCGCTACCAATCGTTACCCCACCAGCAACTGGGTTTGAAGATGTTACGAATGGATAAGTACCTTGGTCGATATCCAACATAACCCCTTGTGCCCCTTCGAATAATACGCGTTTTCCTTGGTCTAATGCATCGTTTAAAATCACTGAAGTGTCGCAAACGTATTGTTTCATTTGTTGACCATATTCGTAGTACTCTTCGAAAATGTCATCAAACTCAATTGGTTCTGCATCGTACATTTTAGTAAAGAGACGATTCTTTTCAGCTAAGTTGATTCTTAGACGTTCCGCAAATACTTCACGGTCTAGTAAGTCCGCCACACGAATCCCAACACGCGCTGCTTTATCCATGTAGCAAGGTCCAATCCCTTTATTCGTTGTCCCAATTTTGTTGTCGCCTTTCGCTTCTTCTTGTAATTGGTCTAAGCGAATGTGGTATGGCAAGATGACATGCGCGCGGTCTGAAATACGTAAGTTATCAGTAGTCACATTTCTTTCGTGTAAATACGCAAGTTCTGTGATTAGAGATTTTGGATTCAATACAACCCCATTTCCGATCACGCTGATTTTCTCTGGTGAAAAAATTCCTGATGGAATTAAGTGAAGTTTATAAGTCACTCCATTGAATTGAATCGTATGTCCTGCATTGTCTCCCCCTTGATAGCGGGCAATGACTTCTGCGTTCTCACTGAGGAAGTCTGTAATTTTTCCTTTACCTTCGTCTCCCCATTGTGTTCCTACTACTACTACTGATGACATTTGACGCACCTCTTCTTTGTATTATTCATTTAAATGTCTGTTATTAGGCCACTGGAGCGTTTTGCTCGACTCCGTCTGGCACAAGATTTGTAAATTTATTAAATTCTTTCATGAAGTTCAATTCAACCGTTCCACGAGGACCGCTACGGTTTTTCTCGATAATCACTTCAATGGTACTATTTGGCTCCACCTCTGGAACATGTCCGTTCTCATCTGGCTCTTGACGATAGTAATCATCACGATATAAGAATGCTACAATATCGGCATCTTGCTCGATAGATCCAGATTCACGAATATCTGACATGATTGGTCGTTTATCTTGACGTTGTTCCACACCACGCGATAATTGCGAAAGTGCGATAACAGGAACTTTTAATTCCTTCGCTAATTTCTTCAAGTTACGAGAGATTTCAGAAACCTCTTGTTGACGACTCTCTTTTCCGTTTCCTTCAATCAACTGCAAGTAGTCGATGACGACTAGCCCAAGATTATTACGCTCTTGTTTTAGACGACGACATTTTGCACGGATTTCAGCAACACGAATCCCTGGAGTATCATCAATAAAAATTGGTGCTTCAGATAATGCTCCGGTTGCCACAAAATATTGTGTATATTCTTCAGGCGTTAATTTACCTGTTTTCAAATGCCCTGCGTTAATGCTCGCATGAGAACAGATAATACGCTCTACAAGGGACTCAGCCCCCATTTCAAGACTGAAGATAGCTACCGTTTCGTTCAAGTTCACGGCAACGTTCTTTGCAATATTCAATACAAAGGCCGTTTTACCAACAGATGGACGAGCCGCTAAGATGATTAACTCATCCGCATGTAACCCTGACGTCATTCTGTCTAAGCCGATATATCCTGTTGCAATCCCTGTCACTTCACCATTGTTTTTCGCACGCTCTTCTAAGCTTTCATAAGCGGTACGAAGAACCGAGCTGATTGGAATAAAACCAGCCTTATTCCGTCCTTCCGATACTGAAAGAATATCTTTCTCAGCAGTATCCAAGACGTTGGCAATTGGTTCATCCTCTTGGTAAGCCGTTTTTACAATATTTGTCGAAGTTTTAATTAATTTACGGCGAGTAGATTTTTCTAAAACAATTTGCGTATAGTACTCTACGTTGGCTGCAGTTGGCACTTTATCAAGAAGCTCGATTAGCGTAACTTCTCCACCAATATTCTCCATTTGATTCTTTTGTCTTAAAATCTCTGAAACGGTGATTGCGTCAATATCGATATTGTTTTGATTTAATTCAATCATTGCCGCAAAAATTAATTGATGAGAAACACGATAGAAATCTTCCGGTGTCAAAAATTCCATAACCGAAATAATCGAGTCACTAGCAAGAAGAATAGACCCTAAAACGGCTTCTTCTGCCTCAATATTTTGTGGTGGAACTAAATTTGGATATAGTTCTTCCATTCAAACACCCTTTCTACTAAAAATAACCATAAAAATACAGTTTCATTGTATCATAAAACGCTGTAATAAAACAGAAGAGTGAGTCTTTTCGAGCATGAAAACTTCTATGTTCATTTATAACTTTGTGAATTGTATCACATATTTAAAACCAAAAGAAAAAGGATTCTCCACAACGGGAAAATCCTTAGTATTTCTTATTATTGAGCAACGATATTCACAGTCATAATTGCTGTTACATCGTGGTGTAATTTAACAGGAACACGAGTGTATCCTAATGCACGAATTGGTGCTGCTAATTCGAATTTGCGACGATCCAATTCAACATTGAATTTCTTGTTGAATTCTTCTGCGATTTGCTTCGCTGGGATTGCTCCGAATAGACGGCCATCTTCCCCTGCTTTTGCTTTAATCGTTACAACTGTATCTTCGCGTTCTAAGAACTCTTTCATTTCTTTGGCTTTTGCTAATAATTCAGCGTTGTGTTTTTCTTCAGCTTTCTTTTGTCCTGATAAAGTTGCTAAGTTTGCGGCATTTGCTTCTTTAGCTAAACCATTTTTGATTAGGAAGTTTTGTGCGTATCCATCTGCAACGTTTTTAACGTCACCTTTTTTACCTTTACCTTTTACATCTTTCAAGAAAATTACTTTCATGTTTCTTCCTCCTAATTATAAGTTAATTTCACTACCAATTTCTTCAATCACTTGAATTAATTGGCGGATTGCTTCTTCAATCGTGATATCGGATAACTGAGTTGCAGCATTTGATAAATGTCCGCCACCACCCATTTTCTCCATCACACGTTGTACGTTTTTGTTTCCTAAACTACGGGCACTAATCCCAACACGACCGTCATTACGTTTTGTAACCACAAATGAAGCATCGATGTTTTCCATCGACAACATCATATCAGCCGTTTGTGCAGCCACGACTGTCGGATATACGGTATTTTCTTCACCGTGAACAATTCCGACATTGTTAGGAAGCATTTCGAGCGAGTTCAGTAGATGCGAACGCATTAAGTACGTATCTACATTTTCTTTTAATAAGCGTTGGATCAGAATTGTATCCGCACCAACGGATTTCAGGTAGCTAGCCGTATCAAAGGTACGAGACCCTGTACGAAGCGTGAAATTACGCGTATCTACAATGATACCAGCAAGCAGGGTTGTTGCTTCGATTGGCTGAAGTTTCTCAGCATCTTCTGATTGATATTCTAGCAATTCTGTAATCAATTCACCGACAGATGAAGCATACGGTTCAATATAAACCAAGTCAGGATTTTCAGGGAATTCCTCTCCACGGCGGTGATGGTCGATAATCACTAGTTTATTGGCCTTTTTAACAATCGATGGAGCCGCGCATAGGGAAGGCTTGCTTACATCGACAATAATAACGAGTGTATTTTCAGTCATTAACGCTTCTGCCATCTCCGGATTTACGATAGCAGAGTAGAGACGTTCATTATCTTTGATCACTTCCATCAATTTCTTGATATCATGCGAATATTGCTCTGGATTTGTCACAATCCATGAGGTTTTACCGTGCATTTTAGCGATTCTTCGAATACCTAAACATCCACCAATACAGTCCATATCTGGATATTGATGTCCCATCACCATTACTTGATCTGCTTCAGCAATAAGGTTTTCTAAGGCTTGAGAAACCATACGAGAACGCACTCTTGTACGTTTTTCTAACGGGTTGCTCTTACCACCGTAGAAGCGTGTTTCTTCGTTTTTAGAACGGACAACGACTTGGTCACCACCTCGTCCTAAGGCTAAATCAAGGTTATCTTGCGCAAATTTAGCAATTGCACCATAATCCATCTCTTCATGAGTATCATCCGCATATGAGAACCCCATACTTACGGTTAGTGGGGTATTTTGTTGAGCAGTTGTCTCACGTACACGGTCAATAATCTCAAATTTTGTTTTTTCAAGACTTGAAAGGATCTTTTTATCTAAAAATGCGACAAATCGATCTGAGCTAACACGTTTTAAGTAGATATTATTATGGTTTGCCCAGCTAGTAAGTTGATTTGTCACGAAGTTATTCAAGTTAGACTTCTTACGGTCACTGAGTGATTGTGATACTTCTGCAAAGTTATCAACGAAAATTTGCCCGAATACAGGTCTTTCGTCTAGATAAGTCTCTTTAATCAACGCATATTCCGTAATATCCATCATATAGAGCATTCCAATATCGTTATGGTAAACTATTTGGAAGTATTTATCTTTCCAATGGACCACATTATCTTTATCATCATCCAGATTTTTAACGATATTCGCTAAATCTGGATCGACAACTTCAAGTTTAAACCCTAATAGTTCTTTTCGTTCAAAATACTTTTGTAAATAAGGGTTAATCCATTGAATTTCACCATTATCATCTAACAAAAGCATTCCAATTGGCATTTTAATAGAGGCATCTTGTGAACCTTTATTAATTTTGTACGATAAATTCGTTACATAATGATTCGTTTCTTTAATAATGTAGTTTGCAAACGAGTATAGGAGTGTTCCTAATAAAATAACAAACAAAGTAAGGATAAGTCCCATCCATACATTCATCACGTATGCAATAATCAGCATACAGACAATGATGGCTATAAATGAGATTCCGTATTTCTTCATTGTTTCACTTTTTAGAAATGTCGGTAAAGCCTTAATACGTTCTTTTAGGCTTTTCTTCATTCTTGCACCTTCTTTCTATATACCTTATTTTACCACAGTTTTGGCCCCTCGTCAGTTCTCTAAAATTGTTTCACGTGAAACAATTTAGACATAGAGTAGGGTACAAATGTTTCACGTGAAACATTTTAAAGGGTTGTTTCTCAATCGAATGTTTCACGTGAAACATTCTTTAATATGTATTCGACTTTGATAGTCATATTAAAAAAGTAGTAATTGACTTTTTAATCGTTATACACCTTAATAAAACAAAAAAAGGATTGAGAAATTCTCAATCCTTTTATTTATTATTAGTCAACTGTTGTGAATGGTAATAATCCCATGATACGAGCACGTTTGATTGCAACAGTTAAAGTACGTTGGTGTTTAGCACAAGTACCTGTTACACGGCGTGGTAAGATTTTACCTTTTTCAGAAATGTAACGTTTTAATAATTCTACATCTTTGTAATCAATGTAGTCGATGTGGTTTGCACAGAAGTAGCAAACTTTTTTACGACGGCGTTGACCGCCACCTCTACGTTGTTGAGCCATTATGGTATCCTCCTTTTAAACTTTAGAATGGTAAATCATCATCTGAAATGTTGATTGTCTCTCCATTGCTTAAGAATGGGTCAGACATTCCACCACCGAATGATGAAGTAGGAGTATTAAACTGATTAAAGTTATTTGATTGGTTTTGTTGGAATCCGCCTTGTGAGCTTTGATCGTTAGCAGGGCGTTGTTCAGTAACATTACGTGATTCTAACAATGAGAAGTTTTCAGCTAGCACTTCAGTTACATAAACTTTTTGGCCTTGTTGGTTATCATAGCTACGAGTTTGAATACGTCCTTCAATTCCTACTAGTGAGCCTTTACGAGTGAAATTCGCAAAGTTTTCTGCAGCTTTACGCCACATTACGCAATTGATAAAGTCTGTTTCACGTTCACCGTTTTGGTTTTGGTAACGACGATCAATTGCAACAGTGAAGCTCGCATAAGCAGTTCCGTTTGAAGTATAACGTAAATCAACGGCACGTGTTAAGCGTCCAACTAATACAACATTATTAATCATTTAATTCTTACTCCTTTCAAGATTTATGTTTACTTATAATAAACAATTATGCTTCTAATTTAACGATCATGTGACGTAAGATGTCATTGTTGATTTTCGCTAAACGGTCGAATTCATCGATTGCAGCAGCATCTTCAGCAGTGATGTTCACTAAGTGATAGATACCTTCTTGGAAATCTTTAATTTCGTATGCAAAACGACGTTTCGCCCAGTCTTTTGATTCAACAACAACTGCTCCGTTGTCTGTTAAAACAGCATCAAATCTTGCAACCAATTCAGCTTTAGCAGCTTCATCGATGTTTGGACGGATGATATATAAAATCTCGTATTTTGATGTTTGACTCATTGACTGTCACCTCCTTATGGACTTTTGGCCTACTGAATTTTCAGCAAGCAAGGAGAGTATCATTTCTAATACTCACGTTCAATCATTATAGCAAACAAAGCTATAGAATGCAACAGAAATCTGCATTGCAGAGGTGCTCAGGAAAATTTGTGAGTAGTAAAAAAAGTGTCAATATATCATATCTGATATGTAGCATATATGTTACAATTGGCTTATAAAGGAATTAGGGGGAAAAAGAGAAAATGGTGGATTATTTAAAGCGGCTTTTTGCCCGGCTTGACGCGAAATATGAGACTTTTAGAGATGATTTTGAAGCAGAATATTTTCTTCAGAAAAATGCTTTAACGATGATCAGACTTCGGAGGGACTCTGGACTGACGCAAACGGAATTCGCTAGAAATGCCGGTATGACGCAAGGAAATCTCTCTAGACTCGAAAAAGGAAACTATAATCCGACGCTCGCGCATCTTCAAAAAATTGCGAGTAAAAATGGGTATGATTTAGAGATTCGTTTTAAGAAAAAGAAGCGATAAATACGATGAAATCAACAAAAATAGCTCCTACAGACAAAAACTGTAGGAGCTATTATTTTTTTAATTTTATCCCCAAACTTCATGAACGATTTCGTCGATGAGTTTTAATTTATCCCATTGCGCTTCAATCGTTAAGATATTACCTTCTTCTGTAGAAGAGAATCCACATTGAGGGCTGAGGCATAATTGTTCTAGAGGAACATACTGGCTTGCTTCTTTAATACGAGCAATGACTTCATCTTTATCTTCTAAGTCTCCTGATTTAGACGTAATTAAACCAAGAACGACTTTTTGGTCTTTAATATAGCGAAGAGGAGTAAAGTCTCCAGCACGGTCGCTATCATATTCCAAGAAGAATCCATCTACACGGCAATGACCAAATAGCGTCTTCGCCACTGGTTCATAACCACCGCTAGAGAACCATGTTGAGCGGAAGTTCCCGCGGCAAATATGCATATTCACCACTAAGTCTTCTGGTTTCCATTCAATCACACGGTTTAATACATCTACATAGTCACGAGCGATTTGTTCGAGGTCAAATCCACGTGCTTCGTACGCTTCACGCTTATCTAACGCACAGAACTCTCCCCAGCTAGTGTCGTCTAATTGAATATTGCGGCATCCTAAGTCGTAGAAGCATTGTAGCGCCTTACGGTAAGCTGCAACCACATCATCATAGAAAAGGGCTTCATTGTCTTTATAGCGCTCAATAGGCACATAGTTTTTCTCACGAACTTGCGTGATTAAATGCAACATACTTGGTGAAGGAATCGTTAATTTCACTGGTGTATCGCCAGCATGCTCTTTTAAGAATTTGAAGTGTTTTACGAATGGATGGTCCTCAGAAAAATCAACCTTCCCAACAATAAGTAATGTCTTTGGCTTCACATCTTTATCTTTGAATTGAACAGAGAAGTGATCTACTTCAACCAATTCAACCCCATCTAAGTGTTCCAAGAAATCTAAGTGCCAGAATGCACGACGGAATTCACCATCAGTGACAGACTTAAGACCGAGTTCTTTTTCTTTCTCGATTAAAGCGATGATTTCTTCGTTTTCAACACGTTCGAGTTCTTCACTAGTGATTTCTCCAGCACTAAATTTCGCACGGGCTTCTTTTAGACGTTCGGGACGTAAAAAACTTCCTACGTGATCGAGTCTAAAGGGTGCTTTTTGACAACAGCTACAGTTTTCATGATTTGACATTTGTTTTCCTCTTTTCTTTTATTCAGCTTCTGGTAAATAGGCAATGACGCGAACAGGTGACCCTGGAGTCCGTTTCCAGTTAGGGTATGAAATTGAAATCACCGCACCCACTGCAGGAACTTGATCAAGGTTCGCTAATACTTCGACTTGGAAAATATCTTGGCTTAATAAATAGTATTCGTTTGTTAAACCATGTGCAGCAGCATGAACGCCTGAGTCTGTATCTAATGTTTCATGACCAACGGCTTTGACATGACGTTCGTGAATTAAAAATTCAAGTGCGTCTTTGGACCAACCTGGTGTACGTTGAACGTCGTTTTCGTCTAAATTACGAACTTCGTCTTGGTTTGGCCAACGATGTGACCAGTCACTACGGAATGCCATAAACGCACCTGGTTCGATTTTTCCGTATTCTTCTTTGAATGCTAATACGTCTGCTTTTGTTAATTCGAAGTTAGGATTTTGGGCAACTTCTTTTGAACGGTCGATGACGTAGAGTGGTAATAATAAATCTTTTAACTCGATTTCATCAAGGAAGCGTCCGCCTTCATAGAAGTGGCAAGGTGGGTCGATATGTGTACCGTATTGTGTCACCACTGATAATTGTTGTACGTGGAATCCATCTTTTAATGTAAATAAATCTTTTTGTTCCAATGCTGGTAGAGCAGGGAAGTGAGGGCTATTCGCATCGATTTGATGGCTTAAGTTCACCCATTTTGCTTGTTTTAATGTTTTAAAAGCTTGTTCTAATTGTTGTTGAAATGCTGTCATAATGACACTTCCTTTCTGAATAGGGGAAGGCTGTGGTTCAATAATCATTCTCCCCACAGCCTTTTTGTTCGTTTTCTAATGCGAGGTTATTCTCCCCAAACCTCACGGGCGATTTCTGAAATCAATGCAATTTTCTTCCATTGATCTTCTTCTTTAATCACGTTTCCTTCTTCTGTTGAAGCAAATCCACATTGTGTACTTAAGTATAAGTTTTCAAGTGGTACATATTGGCTTGCTTCTTTAATACGAGCGATGACTTCATCTTTGTCTTCTAAGTCTGCAAATTTTGAAGTTAAAAGACCAAGAACCACTTTCTTACCGTCAGAAACTTTTGCAAGAGGCTTGAAGTCGCCAGCACGGTCAGTATCGTATTCTAAGTAGTACGCATTTACGTGTTCGCCTGCTAATAGCTCGTCTTCTACTTTTTCGTATCCTCCTTGAGAAATCCAAGTAGAGTGGAAGTTACCACGGCAAACGTGTGTATTCACTGCTAAGTTTTTTGGTAATGCATCAATCACTGAGTTGTTCAATTGTAATGCACGACCTGCAAAGTCACGACGAACTTCTTCTAATGGACGGCTGTCGTTGAAACGTTTTGAAAAACCATCGTCTGCTAAAGCGCCCCATGTACAGTCGTCAAATTGAATTGTGCGAAGGCCTTCGTTGTATAAGTCTGTAATGACATCCACATATGCGTTTTTAATCGCTTCGAACAACTCTTTTTCAGTTGGATAAACTGCTTTCCACGCTGCAATGTGTTCAGGTGTACGAATTAATTCGAAATAGAATTGTGATGGAGAAGGGATTGTGAATTTCACAATCACATCTTCGTCTTTCACTAAATCACGTAAGAATTTGAAATGTTCTACGAATGGGTGATTATGTCCATCGATTGGAGCTGTTAATGTTGCAGTATCGGCTTTTGTTTCGATACCGTTAAATTTATAACCATGTTCACCAACTGTATGTTCCACACCATTAAATCCCCAGAAGAAGTCAAGGTGCCAGTAAGCGCGGCGGAATTCTCCGTCTGTTACACCTTTCAATCCAGCAACGATTTGCTTTTTAACAAGTTCGCGGATTTCTTTATCTTCTACAGCTGTTAATTCTTCGCGCGTGATTTCGCCGTTTGCAAATTTTGCGCGTGCTTCTACTAAATCTTTCGGACGTAAGAAACTTCCTACGTGGTCTACTCTAAATGGTGCATGTGTTGTCATAAATGTGTTTCTCCAATCTATCTTCGAATTCCTTCTTGCGGGATGATTATTCTCCCCATACCTCACGAGCGATTTCGCTAATTAAGGCAATTTTCTTCCATTGATCTTCTTCTGTTAAAATATTTCCTTCTTCTGTTGAAGCAAATCCACATTGAGTACTTAAGTATAAGTTTTCAAGTGGCACGTATTGGCTCGCTTCTTTAATACGAGCGATGACTTCATCTTTGTCTTCTAAGTCTGCAAATTTTGAAGTTAAGAGTCCTAATACAACTTTCTTCTCATTACCCACTTTAGCAAGAGGATTGAAGTCGCCGGCACGGTCTGTATCGTATTCTAAGTAGTACGCATTTACGTGTTCGCCTGCTAATAATTCATCTTCTACTTTTTCGTATCCCCCTTGAGAAATCCATGTTGATCGGAAGTTACCGCGGCAAACGTGTGTGTTCACTACTAGGTCTTTTGGTAATACATCAAGAACTGAATTGTTCAATTGTAATGCACGACCTGCAAAGTCACGACGAACTTCTTCTAATGGACGGTCTGCATCGAAACGTTTTACAAAACCATCGTCTGCTAAAGCGCCCCATGTACAATCATCAAATTGAAGCGTGCGAAGACCTTCGTTGTATAAGTCTGTAATGACATCTACATATGCGTTTTTAATCGCTTCGAAAAGCTCTTTTTCTGTTGGATACACAGATGTCCACGCTGCAATATTTTCAGGTGTAAAAATTAATTCGAAATAGAATTGTGATGGAGCAGGGATTGTGAATTTCACAACAACATCTTCGTCTTTCACTAAGTCACGTAAGAATTTGAAATGTTCGACGAATAGGTGGTTATGTCCATCAATTGGAGCTGTTAATGTTGCCGTATCAGCTTTTGTTTCGACACCGTTAAATTTTAAACCGTGTTTACCTACTCTATGTTCCACACCATTGAATCCCCAGAAGAAGTCCAGGTGCCAATAAGCACGACGGAATTCTCCGTCTGTAACGCCTTTTAATCCAGCAGCGATTTGTTTTTTAACAAGTTCGCGAATTTCTTTATTTTCTACAGCTGTTAATTCTTCTCGTGTGATTTCACCGTTTGCGAATTTTTCGCGTGCTTCTACTAAGTCTTTAGGACGTAAATAACTTCCTACGTGGTCTACTCTAAATGGTGCATGTGTTGTCATAAATGTGTTTCTCCAATCTATCTACGAATTTCTTCTTGTGGGATGATTATTCTCCCCATACCTCACGAGCGATTTCGCTAATTAAGGCAATTTTCTTCCATTGATCGTCTTCAGTAAGGATGTTTCCTTCTTCTGTTGAAGCAAATCCACATTGTGTACTTAAGTATAAATCTTCAAGTGGAACATACTCACTTGCTTCTTTAATACGAGCAATGACTTCATCTTTGTCTTCTAATTTTCCTGATTTAGAAGTGAGAAGCCCAAGAACGACTTTCTTACCATTGTTTACTTTTGCTAATGGCTTGAAGTCGCCGGCGCGGTCTGTATCGTATTCTAAGTAGTACGCATGTACGTTTTCATCTTCGAATAATGCGTCGCTTACTGAATCGTAACCACCTGAACTTGCCCATGTTGAGTGGAAGTTACCACGGCATACGTGAGTGTTTACTGTTAAATCTTCTGGTAAGTCTTCTAGAATTCCGTTGTTTAATTCTAAGAATTCACGTTTGTGTTCTCTTCTTAATTCTTCAGGTGTTAAATGACTTTCTTTTGAAATGATGTTTAAGAAGTTATCATCTACGATTACACCCCATGTACAGTCATCGATTTGTAAGAGACGGCAACCTGCATCGTATAATTCTTTAATCACTTGTCTGTAAGCAGCAATGATATCTTTAAAGAGTTCTTCTTTTGAAGGGTATACTGAGAAAGTTTGCTCAATATGCTCTGCATCACGAATCAATTCGAAGTAGAATTGCGCTGGAGCAGGGATTGTTTGTTTTACGATGAAATCTTCGTCTTCGAATTGTTTTAAGAATTTGAAGTGTTCTACGAATGGGTGATTTTCACCAGTAATTTTTCCAACGACATCTGCTGAGTCAGGTTTTGTAATTTCATCGTGGAATTGATATCCGATTTTTGCTTGAGTGTGTTCTACTCCGTTCAATCCCCAGAAGAAATCTAAGTGCCAGTATTGGCGACGGAATTCGCCGTCAGTGAATCCTTTTAATCCAGCTTTCTTTTGTTGTTCGACTAACTTTTCGATGGCTTTATCTTCGACGGCTGTTAATTCCTCGCGTGTAATTTCACCTTTTGCAAATTTTTCTTTTGCTTCTACTAATTCTTTTGGACGTAAGAAACTTCCTACGTGATCTACTCTAAATGGTGCTTGTAATTTTGACATTGGTCATTCCTCCTATAAATAAAAAATCCTCACAGTATCGCTACTGCAAGGACGAAATTTTCGTGTTACCACCTTGTTTTGTAGAATCCTCACGAATCCTACCTTACCGAGTACGCACACTGGGTGTTATACTCTACAGCTATAATGGGCTACCCATTTACGTCTAATGATTCGACGTAAAATCACTCCGAGGCCATCTTCAAAAACTCAATTTCATCTCTTCCCACCAACCGAGACTCTCTTAGCAAATCTTATTTTCTACTCACCTGTTCTTTGTGATGTCTGATTAACATGTTCTTAGGATAACAGAGAACAAACCGCATAGCAATAGGTTTTCTTATACCGTTTTTCTATCGATTGTTATAACTATTGGTTATATACCTGTAAAAACCCTATAAAACAGGTTATAAAAAAAGACTTAGAGACAAACTCTAAGTCTTACATCATTATTCAGAATCGATTAATTCATGTAATTTTTTCTTATAGTAGAATGTTGCGAAAATTGATAAACCAAGAATCACGACAACGTACGCAATTGTAATGAACCAAACGAAAGTACGATTCCATTCTGGTAAGTGAATTAATAGATAAACCGCTCCGAAGATAAATCCGAAGAGAACCACGACAAAAATGACCGACTTAAATCCACTACGCATACGGTTTAAGAGTTCAATGACATTCGTCCACGTTGGCGTAAAGAGCTTCAAGTCTCTGGTGTATCCCCAACGGCTAAGCCCTAGACTGATGATTCCCCATGAGAGAATGATACCCAAGGTCATATAAATCGGTAAGCGAAGCACCGTACAAATAACCGTCATAAGAATGACTGGAATGATAGATTGAATCGCAAAGAGAATCCAGAATTTACGTTCTAAAAATTGGTGCATATCGAATGGAAGAACTTTTAGATAATAATAGTTTTCCCGCTCGAGTGAAATTCCGACCGCTAATAAGTTGTTTCCTCCTGTATTGAATCCTGCAATGAAGGTAATGAGCATCGCAAATGGTAAGAAGGTGTTTAGGTTTAGGAGTTTCATAAAACTAATTTCTACCGGACCACCTGAAAAACTTAAAACTGCTGGAATTAAGAGGAGATATGGTAATATTCCTGCACTAATAATCGTTTGCGTTAATACCGAACCTTCCATTAATTGGCGAAGCGTATAGCGAATCACGAATTTCGTTGAAAGCTTGCTACCATCTAATTCCATTTGTTTCACACGTTCGACTTTTACTTTCGAAGACGATGTTTGCGAAACGGCTTGGTAGAAGTTTGGCAATACAATGAACTTCACGAGTAGTATAATTGCCACGAATGCTAAAATCACTAATCCAATCATCGGATAAACAGTCATGTCGAATGGATCCAAAATTGCATTATAGAAGGCGAGTACTGGTTGAATGAAAGCTGGCATTTTTCCTGTTAATACAGTATTTACCATCGAATCTGTCAGCATCAGTTGATAGCCAATGACGGCCCCAAGGGAAATCACGAAAACTAAAATATTCGCAATCACGGATTGATATTTTCTAAACAGTGGAATCTTCGCTAGAAAGAAGCAGAGAAGAAACATCAATAAGTAAACAATCGAACTAAATAAAAGCACCCCTAATAAGGCAATTGGAATCGTGAAAAGGATGAAGCCTCCTGAAAAATACACGTGGATTCCAAATAGCATCACGATTGGAAGTAATCCTTGCAATGTAGCCACTACAATCGAAAGGCTCTTTCCAAGAACGACTTCTAATTCCGTAAAGGCATAAGGCAAATACGATTCGAAGTCTTTACTTTCATAAAAGACATTGTAAATAGCTGGCAATGCTTGCGAAACTAAAATCATCAAGAATAAGAAAACCGTCGTTCCGAATTGAAGTGGAGGGTATGAACGTCCAAACATCGCTCCAGGAATTCCAAATAAAGCTCCAAACATCACCGCAAACAGCAATTGTTGCGTCAATGTTTTCATCGCCACATTCACGGGTTTCGATGGATTTTTCGCTTGTTTCTTTCGATAATTTTGTAATTGTGCCGGTTGCGTCGCAAAAATTAAATTGGTCTTCACCAGCGTAAGAATTCGATTAAACCGCATGTGAATCCACTCCTTCTTGTCTACCGGCTAGTGATAAGTAGATTTCTTCAAGCGTGCTATCTGGTTGTTGGCCTTTCAACTCTTGAATCGTACCGTAGAAGAGTAGTTTTCCTTTTTTCAAAATTGCAATCTTATCGCAGAGTTGTTCTGCCACTTCTAAAACGTGTGTCGAGAAGAGAACGGTATTGCCTTTATCGGCATGTTCGCGCATTAATTTCTTCAAGTCATAAGAAGCTTGTGGGTCAAGACCTGTCATTGGTTCATCGAGTACCCAAATTTCAGGGTCTGATAAAAGCGCCCCGATGACGAATACTTTTTGACGCATCCCGTGTGAGAACGAATCAATGACTTCATAGCGATGTCCTTCGAAATCAAATAATTCTAGTAAATAAGCAAGACGGCTTTCTACTTCGTCTAATGTCATGCCATAAGAAGAAGCGACTAATTCCCAAAATTCATTGGCGGTTAAGCGTAGGAATAGGTCTGGGCTATCGGCCACATAGCCAATTTTTTCTTTAATGGCTAGTCGGTTGGATGATAATTCTTGTCCGTCCACAATAATTTCTCCGCTAGTTGGATGGATAACGCTCACGAGTGATTTGATGGTAGTTGATTTACCAGCCCCGTTATGTCCGATTAATCCAATAATTTTTCCACTTTCAATTGTTAAGTTAAGTCCATCTAAAGCGACAGTTTGATCATATACTTTTGTTAAATTGCGAAATTCAATCATATTTATTCCTCCTTATGGATTATTTCACCCTTATTATACAGCTAATAATACTAAAAAATAGTACTTTTTTGCGTAAAAAGAGTATTTTTTTGCTAAAAACCTCTCCTTAGCATTTATAAACAGAGGTAAATTTGAAACTTGATTTCTTTTATAAGAGTGCAAAACAAAATCTATTTTTAAATACAGATTGAACTTTCTTTTAAAATGACTCTATTCAATCGATTACTACGAATCCTTACGGATATCTTCATAATAGTGGTAATAGGGCACCGGTTCGAGCCTAAGGTCTCTCACCTTTAAAGTCTCAAAGCTGAAGTAAGAAATAAATTTCTAACTCCAGCTAATTCGCATTTAATGCTATCCCCTATTACTACTACTATAGAATCCGTATGATTCTTCGTAATCTTAATGAGTGCTTTTAATTATATTTCAGAATTTTAAACAGTTTATTTTACACGATACAAAGTAATAAATTTCCTAAAATTATCATATTTAAAAAGAGGTTTTATGCTAAAATATTCTTAATAAGAAAGCGCTTTATAATTTAGAAGTAGGATAACTGGCAAAAAATAAGAAAAGGTAGGTGAATAAAAATGTATCGTCATGTTATCTCTGTCATCTTACTACTAGCTTTAATTCTCGGAAAAATATTTTTAAAAGAGGATAAAAAATAATCAAAAACAAAAAAGCCATCATTTCTGATGGCTTTTTGTGTACTTATTATTCATTTTCTTCGTCGACTAATTGTTGCGCAAAGTCTTTCATGTTGCCTTTGATTTGGTCTTCTGAAAGTGATGCAGTTGGTGTTTCTGTTGCTACTGATTCATTTGTTGATTCAGTCGCTTCAGAAGCTTCTTCTGTTTCGTCTTCGCGGTCCACAATCGCTAATGAACTTACAATCGCATCTTGATCGAGACGCATCATACGAACTCCAAGTGCGCCACGGCCTGTTTGAGACACGTCTTCGGCATGGAATCTGATGATAACCCCTTTATTCGTCATGATAAGTAAGTCTTCGTCTCCAGTTACGGTACGTAGGCAGACAAGTGGTCCATTTTTCTCAGTAATACGAAGTGTACGAACCCCTTTTACGCCACGGCCTTTCAATGCGTATTCGCTCGCAGCTGTACGTTTTCCGTAACCTTTTTCGCTGACTACTAATACTTCACGGTCTGGCGTTAAAATATCCATTCCGATGACATAGTCGCCTTCACGTAGAGAAACCCCACGAACACCTGAAGCGGTACGACCCATCGCACGAACTTTATCTTCATGGAAGCTTACAGCGTTACCGTGATAAGTTCCGAGGATGATGCCATCATTTCCGCTTGTGACTACTACACGAATCAATTCATCATCTTCGCGTAATTGGATGGCACGTAGACCATTTGTACGGATATTCTTGAATTCTGATAGACGAACACGTTTTACCGTTCCACGTAATGTTGTGAAGAACAAGTAACGTTCTGATTCATCTGATTCTGGAACACTGATAATCGCTTGGATTTTCTCAGCTGAATCAATGTTTAATAAGTTGATAACTGGTAATCCTTTTGCTGTACGACTATATTCAGGAATTTCATACCCTTTTGCTTGGTACACTTTCCCTGTATTCGTAAAGAAGAGGAGTGAATCGTGTGTTGAACATGAAATCATGTTTTCCACGTAGTCATCATCATGGACACTCATTCCTTGAACCCCACGTCCTCCACGGCGTTGTGCCTTGAATTCAGTGTTGGCAAGACGTTTGATATATCCATTCTTCGTTAATGTAATCACGACATCTTCTTGTTCGATTAAATCTTCATCTTCAAGGCTTAATGCTTCTCCGACTAATAATTCTGTACGACGAGGATTGTCGAAACGTTGTTGGATTTCAAGTAATTCTTGTTCGATGATTTCGTAACGAAGTTCTTCGCTCGCTAATACTTTTTCTAAGTATTGAATCGTTGCTTGTAATTCGTTGTATTCTGCATCGATTTTCTCACGTTCTAATCCTGTTAAACGAACCATACGCATATCAAGAATCGCTTGTGCTTGTTTATCGCTTAAGCCGTATTCATTCATGAAGCGTTCTTTAGCGATATCTCCACTTGCTGAACTTCTTAAGATGGCCACAATCGCATCGATATGGTCTAAGGCGATTTGCAACCCTTCTAAGATGTGAGCGCGATCTTCCGCTTTTTTCTTATCGAATAAGCTACGACGACGAACGACTTCTTCTTGGTGATCTAAGTAGTGGCGTAAAATTTCTTTTAAGCTCAATACTTTTGGCTCTTGATTAACAATCGCAAGCATATTGAATCCGAAGTTTGATTGTAATGGTGTTAATTTGTATAAATTATTTAATACAACGGATGCGGAAACATCACGACGTACTTCAATCACGACACGCATTCCAACACGGTCAGATTCATCGTTTAAGTAAGTAATTCCTTCGATTTTCTTCTCGTGGTGTAATTGTGCGATACGTTCTACTAAACGCGCTTTATTTACCATATATGGTAATTCAGTGATGATGATGCGTTCTTTTCCGTTTTTCAATTCTTCGATTTGTACGCGTCCACGAACCGTAATCGATCCGCGTCCTGTTTCGTAAGCACGACGAATTCCAGATTTCCCTAAGACAAGTCCTCCAGTTGGGAAGTCAGGTCCAGGGAGAGCTTCCATCAATTCAGTAGTTGTGACATCAGGGTTCTTCATTAATAAGTGAAGAGCTGAGATGACTTCCGCTAAGTTATGTGGTGGAATATTTGTTGCCATCCCAACCGCAATCCCTGTTGCACCGTTGACTAATAAGTTTGGAATACGTGCTGGTAATACTTCCGGTTCACGTTCTGTTGAATCGTAGTTATCACGGAAATTGATTGTATCTTTGTTAATATCGCGAAGCATTTCAAGAGCAATTTTACTCATACGAGCCTCTGTATAACGCATCGCAGCGGCGCCGTCTCCATCGACAGAACCAAAGTTACCGTGTCCATCGATTAATGGGTAACGGTATGAGAAATCTTGTGCCATACGAACCATGGCATCGTAAATTGCAGAGTCACCGTGTGGGTGATATTTACCCATTACGTCCCCGACAATACGCGCAGATTTTTTATGCGGTTTGTCCGGTGTCACTCCAAGTTCACTCATTCCATATAAAATACGACGGTGTACTGGTTTTAATCCATCGCGTACATCTGGTAGGGCACGCGATACAATAACACTCATCGAATACTCTAGAAATGATTTACGCATGGTATGCACTAAATCAGTTGATTCAAAAGTTTCTTCAAAGTGTTTCACTTCTTCAGACATAATTCGTCTCCTTTTCTATTCTTCTCTTCAAATTCGTTTACTAGATTAGATATCTAAATCTTCCATATTGACATATTTCGCATTGCTTTCGATGAATTCACGACGTGGTTCTACACGGTCACCCATCAAGATATCTAAAATTTGATCCGCTTCTGCAGCATCTTCCACAGATACTTGTAACATTGAACGGTTTTCAGGATTCATGGTTGTTTCCCATAATTGTTCCGCATCCATTTCCCCAAGACCTTTGTATCGTGATAATTGTGGTTTTGGATGTGCTGGTAATTCTTTTAGTTTTTCCTCTAACTCTTTATCATTTTGAATGTAGTATTCATTCTTACCTTGTTTCAATTTGTAAAGAGGTGGTTGCGCGATATAAATATATCCAGCTTCCACTGCAGGGCGCATATAACGATAGAAAAGAGTAATGAGCAATGTACGAATGTGACTTCCATCGACATCGGCATCGGTCATGATGACTAATTTTTGGTAACGAGCTTTCGATAAATCAAAATCTCCACCAAAACCAGTTCCCATCGCTGTAAAGAGCGAACGAATTTCTTCGTTGGCTAAAATTTTATCGAGTGTTGCTTTTTCAACGTTCAAGATTTTCCCGCGGATTGGTAAAATCGCTTGGAAATGACGTGAACGTCCTTGTTTTGCTGAACCACCCGCAGAATCCCCTTCGACGATGAATAATTCAGAAATCGTTGGGTCATTGCTTGAGCAGTCTGCTAATTTACCTGGTAAGTTTGAAATTTCTAAACCAGATTTCTTACGAGTCACTTCACGCGCACGTTTTGCAGCAAGACGTGCTTTCGAAGCTAAAATCCCTTTTTCGACAATCTTACGTGCGACTTGAGGGTTTTCCATTAAGAATTTATCGAAGTGTGTTGAGAACAGGCGGTCTGTAATCGTACGAGCTTCAGAGTTTCCTAATTTCGTTTTTGTTTGTCCTTCGAACTGTGGATCAGGGTGCTTGATAGAAATAACGGCAGTTAAACCTTCACGGACATCTTCACCGCTTAGTTTTTCTTCGTTTTCTTTCATCAATTTTTGACGACGCGCGTAATCGTTAATCACACGTGTTAGGGCCGTCTTCATCCCTGATTCGTGAGTACCACCTTCATAAGTGTGGATATTATTCGTAAAGCTGAGAAGGTTTGTATGGTATCCAGAAGTGTATTGCATTGCCACTTCTACTTGAATGCCATCTTGTTCGCCTTCTACATAAATTGGCTCTTCGAATAACACTTGTTTTGATTTATTTAAGTGTTCAACATAGCTCTTAATCCCGCCTTCGTAGCAGAATGATTTTCTAACTGGCTCTTCTTCGCGGAAATCTGTGATCGTTAATTTTAATCCTTTATTCAAGAACGCTAATTCACGCACACGGTTGGCTAATTTATCAAATTCAAAGACAGTTGTTTCTTGGAAAATTTCAGGGTCTGGTACAAAGTATACGCTCGTACCATGTTTATCTGTTTTACCAATGATTTTTAAATCATCTAAAACGGCACCACGTTTATAAGATTGCTCGTAAATGTTGCCATCTTTAAATACTTGAACGGTTAAGTCTGTTGAAAGAGCATTAACAACAGAAGCCCCAACCCCGTGAAGACCCCCAGAAACTTTATAGCCTCCGCCGCCGAATTTACCACCGGCGTGAAGCACTGTAAATACAGTTTCTACGGCAGGACGACCTGTTTTTTCTTGAATATCGACCGGAATCCCACGTCCATCATCGGTTACGCGAATGTGGTTTTCTTTTGTGATTTCGATTTCGATATGTGTCGCAAACCCAGCCAACGCTTCGTCGATTGAGTTATCCACGATTTCCCAAACAAGGTGGTGCAACCCGGCACTACTTGTTGAACCAATATACATCCCAGGACGTTTACGAACAGCTTCGAGTCCTTCTAATACTTGAATCTGACTTGCATCATATTGCGCAGCTAATTCAGCTTTGTTTTCTTCTGTCATATGCTAATTCTCACTCTCCGTTTTTAAAATAGTTCCTTTTTCAATCGGTATTACGACTGGTTCATTAATAAATTGTTGCTTAATCCCATCCAGGCTCGTTGTCGTAATAAAGGTTTGCACCTTATTTTCAATGGCCTTAATTAGATGAGTTTGTCTGTCATCATCGAGTTCGGAAAGTACATCGTCTAATAGTAGAAGAGGATACTCGCCTGTCGATAATTTCATCAATTCGATTTCCGCAAGCTTCAAACTCAGAACGGTCGAACGTTGCTGTCCTTGCGAACCATACGTTTGAACCGGAACCTCATTCAAATAAAAAATCAAATCGTCACGGTGCGGTCCAATCAGCGTTGTGGCTTGATCCGCCTCACGAGTTTGATTCTTCTTGAATTGATTCATATAAATTTCTTTCATTTGCTCAGGTGTTAAACCATCCTCCAATGGAATCGTTGCTTGATACGACACCGAGAATTTCTCACGACCAAGCGATAACTGGTCATGAATCGGAATGGCTAAAGCCTCCAATTGCTTCATAAAATCGAGACGATGAAAGACGATTTTACTAGCTAACTCGCTTAACATCTCGCTTAAAACATCTAAGTATTCGTCCGGCTGCTTTTTCTTAATGGCTAGCTGCTTCAAATACGTATTGCGCTGTTTTAAGACGCGATTATATTCCACTAAATCATAGAGGTAGAGGGAACTCATTTGTCCAAGTTCCATATCCACGAATTTACGTCTGTTTTGCGGAGACCCTTTGACAAGTGTGAGGTTCTCTGGGGCAAATAGAATGACATTCAAGTTTCCAAGGTAGGAACTGAGTCGTTTTTGCTCCAAATAATTCACTTTAGCGATTTTTCCTTTTTTAGAAAATTGCAATTCTAAATTCGTCTTTGTTGCTGTTTTTTCAACGGTCCCTTTAATCGTCGCAAACTCTTTATTCCATCCAATCAGTTCTTTGTCGTTTGTCGTGCGATGGCTCTTTGTCATCGCCAAGGCATAAATCGACTCCATCAGGTTGGTTTTCCCTTGTGCATTTTCACCAATAAAAACATGCACACCGTCTGTAAACTCTAGTTGGACAGATTCATAATTACGAAAGTTTTGTAATTGTAAATTAGTCAGCTTCATGCGTCATGTTTGTTCAAATCATTTTCATCCGATTTCATTTCTTTCACAATAAAAATACCTTCATCAGGTATTTCGACACGTGTATTCGGATATAATTTTCTACCACGTCGATTTTCTAACTCTCCATCTACAAAAACTGTATATTCTTGCAAGTACCATTTTGCTTGTCCGCCCGTTGTAATGACGTCAATATGTTTTAAAAATTGCCCTAATGTAATGTACTCATCAGAGATCGATACGATAGTTGTCATGAACTTCCTCTTTTCTAATGGATATTGGTGAGAACTCCATTAAACTCATGTATGCTCACATATTTTTAAGTAGAATAACTCTACAATATTATACAATTTTTACACGCTTTTCGCAAAGAAATTGCAAAATTTAGGGGGTTATTTCAATTTTTAGTCAAAATCAACAAAAAAGCCTAAAAAAACGAAAAACAAAATTTACTAGGATTTTTTCAAAAATTGAAAGTTTTGGGCCAAAAATCACCCCAAAATCGTGCTGCCCAAAATTCACTTATAAGTGAATTTCGGGAAAATGCAAAAATACAGTTGGAAATAAAAAAACTCGAGCCTTCAAAACGAAAGCTCGAGTGATAATTTTATAATCTATGATTACCCGTTGAATGTACGAACAGGTGTCACTAATTGAATGAAGCTATGTGGAATACCAGAGTGGTCTTCTTTTAGTTTCAATGTGAATGGACGGTTTGCTTCTAAGAAGTTGATGACAGCTTCTGAAGAACCGAATAATTTCAACGCTTCTTTTAAGTAGTCTGGGTTGAATGAAATTTCAAGTGGAGCTCCTTCGAAGTTTTCCACAGCGATTTCTTCTTCAACCGTACCGACTTCAGGAGATTTCCCTGTTAATAGAATACGTTCCGGAGAAAGTGTTAATGTCGCGATATTGTTTTTATCCGTATGTGACATTAATGAAGCACGTTCTACAGCTGCTACCAATTCGCTAGCAACGACTGTAATCGAAGTGTTCGCTCCGTCGTTAATTAAACGGTCTGTATCAGGATACATTCCTTCTAATAAACGAGAGTAGAATGATAATGTTTCTGTTTGGAACAAGATTTGATTATCTGTAATCGCAAAATCGATTGTTTCTAATCCGTCGATGATACGAGATAATTCTAATAATGTTTTACCAGGTAATGTCATTTCAAAAGTCAATGCATCACTGCCAGCTGGCATTTGTAATGGAATGATACGTTGGCTTAAACGGTGCGAGTCCGTTGCGACTGCTTTTAATTGGTTGTCTTTAATCACCATATGAATCCCTGTTAAGATTGGACGAGATTCTGCAGTTGAAACGGCAACGGCAGTTTGTACAATCACTTGTCTAAATAATGGAACAGGAATAGTGATGACATGATTTTTTTCGATTTCTGGTAATTGTGGATAATCTACTGCTGATAATCCATTTAATGTAAATGATGCATTACCTGCTGTAATCGTTGCTTGTAATTGATCATTGGTTTCAAGTGTGAATACATTTAAAGGTAATTTTTTAACGATTTCTCCAAAGAAACGAGCAGGAAGAACGATGCTACCTGGTTCTTGGACTGTTAATTGTAATTCTTCGTCTTCGATTGGTAAGAATACTTCGATAGAAACTTCGGAATCACTACCTGTTAATGTTAATCCTTCTTCACTTGCAACTAATTTAATCCCTGTCAAAATCGGAATTGTTGTTTTTGATGGAATTGCACGTTGCACATCTACAAGATTCTTTAAGAACCCTTGTCTGTTTACTGAAAATTTCATAACTGCCTCCTTTAGGGTGTGCTTTTATATTTAATTTATTTATTAATAAAATAGTAATAGTAGTAGAGCCTGTGTATATTGTGGAAAAGTCTATTTTCCTTATAACAGAGACCATTTTTAGTTGTGGATAACCATTGTGGAAAACTCCACCGTTTTTTTTGACTTATCCACAGCTTAATAACCGAGCGAATGCTTGATTTCATTAATCACGCGAATCGTTTCTGGATCATCTTTAGCTTCTTGGCTAATTTTTTCATAGGCGTGAATGACTGTTGAGTGGTCACGACCAAAATCAGCACCAATCTTTTGAAGAGAAACACGTGTTAATTCACGAGAAAGGTACATTGCGATTTGACGCGGTTGAACCATTGTCTTCGTTCTTTTCTTTCCTTTAATATCTTCGACCGTAATATTGTAGTATTTTGCAACGGCGCTTTGGATATCATGAATCGAAAGTAATTTTTCGTCGCCTCCAGGAAGGAACGATTGTAACGCTTCTGCAGCCAGGTCTGTTGAAATATCTTGACCAACCATCACTGAGTACGCTTGAAGACGCATCAGAGCTCCTTCTAATTCACGGACGTTTGATTGAATATGACCTGCGACATAACTCAACACTTCAATAGGAATATTAAATCCAAGTGATTGTGCTTTATTTTGTAAGATAGCAATTCTTGTTTCTAAGTCTGGTGGAGTGATATCGACAGATAACCCCGATACGAAACGAGAAACGAGACGTTCTTGCAATTCTTTAATTTCCGTTGGTTGACGGTCACTCGTTAATACGATTTGTTTTTGGTTATTGAAAAGCGCATTAAATGTATGGAAGAACTCTTCTTGAGTTGCTTCTTTTTTCGCTAGGAATTGAATATCATCGACCAGTAAGATATCCACATTACGGTAACGATTGCGGAACTCTTGCGGCGTTTTTGATCCAATCGAAGCGATCATTTCATTCATAAACTCTTCACTCGTCACGTATTTGACACGTGCGTTTGGATGGCTCTTCTTATATTTATTCCCAATGGCTTGCATTAAATGAGTTTTTCCAAGACCTACACCTCCATAGAAGAAAAGAGGGTTATAGGTATTGCCAGGATTATCCGCAACGTAATGCGCGGCAGCCGTGGCCATTTGGTTTCCTTTACCAATAATAAAGGTTTCAAATGTATATTTAGGATTCAAATGCGAGTCTTCCTCGATGGCAACCATTGTTGGAGCTTCAGGAATGTTCGGTTGAATTTCTTCAACGCCTTGATGGAATGGAGTGTTTACTGGCGCTTCATCTTCTGAATCGATAAAACGTGGTTCAAAAGATTGTCTGAAGTAATCATATCCAATTTCCATGATGTCTCTAATAAGGTTATCTTGCCAATATCTCGCAAATGTTTTAGAAGGCACTTTAATATAGAGAATATTTTGTTCAATTCGAATCGGTTCAGCTGGTTTAATCCAGTGGTTAAATGTAAATTCGGAATTTGTTTTTTCAAAGTGTTCTAATAATAGTTTCCAAAATTCTTGGATGGAATTCATAAATGCACCTCCTTCTATCGTTTTCAAGATTCTAATCCATTTAACAGTGTACCATCTTTCAAAAAAGTTTTCCACAATCGGATGGAGAAAATCACAAAAAAAGTGAGATTTGGATAAGTTTATCCACAAAACGGTGGATAAGTCGAATAAAAAAGTGGAAATTCACAGAGATATACACAAAAAAAGAGCAGTTATAAACAACAAAGAAAGTTGATATAAAAGGAATTTAATAGAGTTATCCACCATTGTGTATAATTTTTGTAAACAGGATGTTATTTTGTGGATAAATTGTTTATAAGTCTGTGGAAATCGTCTTTTATGCAAAAAAACTATCCACCATCGATGTGAATAACTAAAAAAATAGAGCGAAATCAACAGTTATTTGTAGAAATTTTTAGTCTGATTATGTTATGATACTTCAGTAATTTAGTGATTAGATAGTTTATATTGACAAGTAAACATTTTATATTTATAATGTACTAGACTGTCTAGGGAGACTAGATATTTCATTTACAGTAGGAGGTGCACACGAATGAAAAGAACATATCAACCAAGCAAACGCAAACGTCAAAAAGTTCACGGATTCCGTAAACGTATGAGCACAAAAAATGGCCGTAGAGTATTAGCAAGCAGACGCCGTAAAGGTAGAAAAGTTTTAGCAGCTTAGATCACTGAACGTCTCAGTGGTCTTTTTTTTTAAAAACCATTTGAGTGACTGGAGAGATTCAAGTAGATGAAGAAATCGTTTCGAGTAAAGAAAGACCGCGAATTTCAAAAAGTATTCCACAAGGGAAAATCGACAGCGAACCGTCAATTCGTTATTTATAAATATAATAAGGAAGACCAATCCCATTTTCGTGTGGGAATCTCTGTCAGCAAAAAACTTGGAAATGCGGTTACACGTAATCGTCTAAAAAGAAGAATCCGTCATATTTTAATGGAACTTGACGACCAATTGGCGCAAGATGTAGATTTTATCGTTATTGCTCGTCAACCCATCGTACAAATGTCTTATCAAGAAATGAAAAGCAGTATGATGCATGTTTTAAAATTAGCTACAATATTACCTAAAAATGAAGATTCCTATTTATAGGTAGGAATCGTTGAAAATTAAATATTCTAAAAGGTGGGACTTTTCAGTGAAGAAAAAAAGCCAATTGATTGTATCATTAGCAGTTTTAACTTTATTTTTAGCGGCCTGTGGAACTTCTCCAATTACGGAGTCTAGTACAGGATTCTGGGATCGAATTGTTCTATATAATTTGTCTCAATTTATCATCTGGTTATCAAACCTATTAGGAGGAAGTTACGGTTTAGGGATTATCGTCTTTACGATTATTACTCGTTTAATTATGGTTCCTTTAATGCACTTCCAATACCAAAGCACGCGTAAACAAGCGATTCTTCAACCAGAAATTAAAGCGTTACGTGAGAAGTATTCAGCACGCGACCGTGCAACACAAGAAATGCTTCAAGCTGAAATGAATGCTTTATATGAGCGTGAAGGTATCAACCAATACGCTGGATGTTTACCATTATTAATTCAATTGCCAGTTATGATGGCATTGTATCAAGCAATCAGCCGTACAGACGTATTGAAACAAGGTCATTTCTTATGGTTCCAATTAGACCAACCAGACCCATATTTCATCTTACCAGTCTTAGCAGCATTAACAACGTTTGTTACAACATGGTTATCAATGAAAATGCAAGATACTGGTGGTGCTGGTAAAGTTATGATGTATGTCATGCCAGCAATGATCCTATTTATGTCTCTTGGGTTATCAAGTGCGTTATCACTCTACTGGGTAGTCGGAAACGTATTTATGGTAGGCCAAACATTACTATTAAATAATCCATTTAAATTCCAAGAAGAGCAAAAGGCGATTGCCGCTGAGAAAAAACGCCGTGCAAGAGCGCTTGAAAAAGCGAAAAGAAGACACGGAAAATAATTCTTATAGAGCTCTTGTTGAAATGTCTCAATCATGAGATAATAACAATGATTTTTATAGAGTAGGAGAGTTTACGATGACAAATACAATTAAAGTAAGTGACGTTTCAGTAGAAAAAGCAATCCAAAAAGGATTACGTCAGTTAGGATTACCGCAAGACCAAGTGTTTGTGGAAGTCATTTCTGAAGGTAAAAAAGGATTGTTTGGCTTCGGTCAAAAAAATGCTGAAGTGGAATTAACGCCAGTCGCTACAATGGTTAGCGAAGAAGCAGTAGAAGAAGTTGTTGAACCTGTTGTGGAAGAAGCAACTGTCGAAACAGTAGAAACTGTGGAAGTTCCTGAAGAAGACTTCGAAGACGATGATTTCGAAGAAGAAGAAGGAGACGCAGATTACGAAGAAACTGTAGACCAATTAGAAGAAGCTGCTCGTGTGACAAAAGAATACTTAGAAGGCATCGCTAAAACATACGGCGCTGAAGCAACAGTAACAGTTGAAGCGCGTCGTGATCGCATGACTTTCGTATTCGACACAGACAAACAAGGTCTTTTAATCGGAAAACACGGTAAAATCTTGAATGCTTTACAAGTACTTGCGCAAGTATCTGTACACCGCTTCATCAAAGGACGTATTTCAGTTCAAGTGGATGTTGGTGACTACCGTGCACGTCGTAGTGAAACACTACAACAAATTGCGGAAAGAACAGCTCGTAAAGTATTAAAAACAAAACAACCTGTTTACTTAGAACCACTTCCAGCGTATGAAAGAAAACAAATTCACGCTGCGTTAAGTAAAAACAAACGCATCTCAACTCACTCAGAAGGTAAAGAACCACATCGTTACCTTGTAGTTGAAATCGCAGAATAGTAAAATGACAGCTTATGACCGTTTCGGTCATAAGCTTTTTTTGTGCTTTCAAAATCGACTTTTAAAGAATAACGCTTAGAATGATTATTATATCAAGCATTTTTATGAAATTTTCTGCAATGAAAATCATTTTCAAAATTATAAATGCACTTATATAAAATAATACATAATCGTCATTTTCATTCAAAAAAAAAGAAAAAATCCCACAAAACTCTACCAAAATGAAGTTTTTCCTTTGGATATATTGATAAATAAAGGTATAATAAATTTGATATAGGGAACATATATTAAATAAAAGAAAGGAGATATTTATGGATATTCAAATTTTTGTGAATCGAAGAAAAGAACTAGGTTTATCTCAAATTGAATTGAGTGAGGGTATTTGTACACAAGCTACATTGAGTCGATTCGAAAATCACGGTCAAATTCCTTCAATGAAAATATTGACCTTGCTTTGCAAAAAGTTGCAAATGGACGTAGGGGAGTTATTTCCATCTGTAGCGATTAAAGACTCAGTGTTAAATAAAAAACTTGATAAAATCGAATTCAATATTGTAAGTATGGAATACGAAGAAGCAGAAGAGCTTATTAAGAGTATTAATGTTGCACATCTGACTACTCAACAAGAGTGGCGATATTTATACTTAAAAGGTTTCACACAAACCTTAATGAACAAAGATGATGCAGACAGTTTCTTCTATTTTAATCAATTATTAGCGGATCATTCAGACGTTGATAATAAGTATATCTTTTTAGCATATACCGGAATTGGACTTATTTATATGAATCAAGCCGATTATGATAAGGCAGAATACTTCTTTGAAAAAGCTATTCACCAAATTGATTCATATACCATCGAATCTGTAGAAGATGTTTGTCGTGTCCTAACAGTCCTATATTACGCAGCAACATTTTATGCGACGATTAAGGAATATGATACAAGTGATGTGTTATTACGCCGAGGGGTAACGATTTGTGGGGAAAATCATGTTACTTACTACTTAGCGCGAATCAAATATTTACTAGCTGAAAATGCTTATGAAAATAAATTTGAGCAAGAAGAAGTTAAAGAATTAATAAGAGACGCTGCCGCATTTGCCAGACTGAATAAAAATACTGTATTATTAGAAAAGATAAAAGTATTTGAAGACCGTTTGGCGAAAGGAGAATAGATATGTCTATTCGTCTCAAAAAGGAAGATTTCCTTAAAAAAGAAAAACTCGAAGTTCCTGAAACATTGAAAGAGGAACTAGTCAATGATGAGTATGATTTAGATAGTTTTGGAGATGCGTTTATTATGATGCCAAAAATGGAAGAAGATAAACGTCAACAAAACCTTGAAAAGAACATCAAAAAAGAGTGGCTCGAGGATTTCGAAAACTAGTTTCTACTATAATATAGTAAACAAATTCAAAAAGAAGACTTTGGTGAGTTCGCCGAGGTCTTCTTTTATGTTTGAAAAAGCATTTCTGTAAACATTTTATTTGAAGTTTTTTCATAAAAAATTCTTACTAAAAATAGCGTCATTTTAGTTGAAATTGCCTATCAGTTATGATAAATTAATATCACTGTGAATCGAACGTTCGCTTTTAAAACATTTTCAAAAAAAGTTTTGAAAACAGCAAACGTAATCGTTTGACGGAAGCCCTATATTATGATAATATATAGGAGTTGTTGCAAAACAACGATTGACCTTTGAAAACTGAACAAAGAAGACGAACCAAATGTGTAGGGACTTCATCTTCGGATGAAGAAACAACAATTTCTTATCTCTTAAAGAGATACAATAAGTCAGTAATTAAAATGAGCTTTTCAAAGCTTATGAAAATTCAAATTTTTCATGAGAGTTTG